>JAIXSD010000354.1 GCA_027484885.1 Rubrivivax sp. | reverse complement strand
TGCTGGAATCCTTCAGCTCCTTCTGGGCCAGCGCCTTCAAGGAGGTGATCGTCTTCACCTCCATCCTGCCGGTGCTGCTGTGGCGATCGCTGCGCAACCCGCACTCTGACGAGCATTGAGCCGTGACCATGCGACTGAACCGCAGCCTCCTGCTGCCCGCCCTGAGCCTGGCCCTGCTCTTCGCCCTGCCCCTGCTGCCGGTGCCCGAGTTCTGGATCACCCAGCTCAACTACATCGGCATGTTCGCCCTGGTCAGCCTGGGCCTGGTGCTGCTGACCGGCGTGGGTGGCCTCACTTCCTTCGGCCAAGCCGCCTTCGTGGGCCTGGGTGCCTACAGCACGGCCGTTCTGAGCACTCAGTTCGGCCTCTCTCCCTGGCTTGGCCTGCTGGCCGGCTGGCTGCTGACCGGCGGCGTGGCCTGGCTGCTGGCCCTGCTGACCCTGCGCATGTCGGGCCACTACCTGCCCCTGGCCACCATCGCCTGGGCGTTGAGCCTGAACTTCAGCATGGCCAATCTGGAGGTGCTGGGCAAGTACGACGGCATCCTCGGCCTGCCGGCGCTGCAACTCTTCGGCATCAGCCTGCAGGACGGCCGCGCCATCTACGGCCTGATCTGGGGCATCGCCCTGCTGGCGGCGCTGGCGGTGCGCAATCTGCTGGACTCGCGGCCGGGCCGCGCCATCCGTGCGCTGAACGGCGGCGTCACCATGGCCGAGGCCATGGGTGTGTCCACCTTCCGCTACAAGGTCATCATCTTCGTGCTGGCGGCCCTGCTGGCCTCCACCTCGGGCTGGCTGTTCGCCCATGTGCAGCGCACGGTCAACCCCAGCCCCTTCGGCCTGAAGATGGGCATTGAATACCTGTTCATGGCCGTGGTCGGCGGCGTGGCCAGCGTCTGGGGCGCGTTTGTTGGCGCCGGGGTGTTCAAGCTGGTGGAAGACCAGCTGAAAGAGCTGCTGCCCGCCCTGCTCGGCAGCAATGGCAATTTCGAGATCATCGTGCTGGGCATCGTGCTGGTGCTGGTGCTGCAGCATGCGCCGCGCGGGCTCTGGCCCTATGCCCAGCAGCTGCTGCAGCGCTGGTGGCCCAGCCCGCGGCGCGCGCAGGACGGCAGCCAGGCGGAGCCCCTTCCGCAGCGCCCCAAGCCGCAGGCGGGCGAGCCGCTGCTGCAGGTCGAGCGCCTGCGCAAGCAGTTCGGCGGCCTGGTGGCGGTCAACGACGTCAGCTTCGACATCCGGGCCGGAGAGATCATCGGCCTGATCGGGCCCAACGGCGCCGGCAAATCCACCACCTTCAACCTCATCACCGGCGTGCTGCCGGCCAGCGGCGGTTCGGTCCGTTTTCGCGGCGAAGATGTGTCCGGCCTGCCCTCGCGCGAGATCGCCCGGCGCGGCGTGTCGCGCACCTTTCAGCACGTCAAGATGATGGCCGAGATGACGGTGCTGGAGAACGTGGCCCTGGGCGCCTATCTGCGCGGACACAGCGGCACGCTGCGCGCCCTCTTGCGCCTGGACCGCGCCGAGGAGCAGCGCCTGTTCCGCGAGGCCGAGCTGCAGCTGCGCCGCATCGGCATGGCCGAGCAAGCGCATGAGCTGGCCGGCAATCTGGCCCTGGGCCCGCAGCGCCTGATGGAGATCGCCCGCGCCCTGTGCAGCGACCCTGCCCTGCTGCTGCTGGACGAACCCGCTGCCGGCCTGCGCCACAAGGAAAAGCAGGCCCTGGCCGAGGTGCTGCGCCAGCTGCAACGCGAAGGCCTGAGCGTGCTGCTGGTCGAGCACGACATGGAATTCGTGATGGGCCTGACCGACCGCCTGGTGGTGATGGAGTTCGGCACCAAGCTGATCGAAGGCACGCCGGCCGAGGTGCAGGCCAGCCCCGAGGTGCGCGCGGCCTACCTCGGCACCGAACATTGAATGCATCTCTCAGGACGCTGAAACCATGAGCTCCACCCCTCCTCTGCTGAGCGTGCGCGGCCTGCACGCCGGCTATGGCCGCGCCGAGGTGCTCAGCGGCCTCGATCTGGATCTGCCAGCCGGTCAGGTGGTCACCGTGATCGGCCCCAACGGCGCCGGCAAGAGCACCACCTTGAACGCCCTGATGGGCGTGCTGCCCGCACGCGGTCAGATCCTGCTGGACGGCGAGGACATCGCCGGCCTGAGCTTGGAAGCGCGGGTGATGCGCGGCCTGGCCCTGGTGCCGGAGAAGCGCGAGCTCTTCACCACCATGAGCGTGGAAGACAACCTGCTGCTGGGCGGCTACCGGCCGCTGCGCCTGGGCCAGCGTGACGGGCGCGCGCAGCTGGCCCAGGTGTACGAGCTGTTCCCGCGCCTGCTGGAGCGGCGCGAGCAGCTGGCCGGCACCCTGTCGGGCGGCGAGCGCCAGATGCTGGCCGTGGGCCGCGCCTTGATGGCCCGGCCCAAGGTGCTGATGCTGGACGAACCCAGCCTGGGCCTGGCACCGCTGGTGGTGAAAGAGATCTTCCGCATCGTGACCACCTTGCGCGAGCGTGGCGTCAGCGTGCTGCTGGTGGAGCAAAACGCCCGCGCGGCGCTGGACGTGGCCGCCTATGGCTATGTGCTGGAGACCGGCGCCATCGCCTTGCAAGGC
>JAIXSD010000085.1 GCA_027484885.1 Rubrivivax sp. | reverse complement strand
TACACGGCCTCGGGCGTGGTCGCCTTGCGGCTCAGGTAGAGCCCGGCCACATAACCCCGCAAGATGGACACGGCGCGCTTGCCCACGCCGTTGAGGACCAAGCTGCTGCCGGCCAGCTGGATCTTGTCCTCGAATTCCTGGTCCTCGTACTTGAAGGCCTGGGCCGGACGGGCCAGCCAGGCACTGCCGACCAGGGCGGCGCCGAGGGTGAGCACCATGCGGCGGCGCGCTGGGCTCGTGGCGGTGCTTGAAGAAACAGTGCGGGCCGGGTGGGCCGAGGGAACAACAACAACAGCCATGGTGCGGGCGAGGAGCCGGTAGTCGCGACAGGGCCTCAACGATACCTGTTCCTGAGCGCGCCCCGAGTGGCAGGCCCGGCGCGCTGAGAGGTAGCACGAGATGCGCCCTTCCGTGTCTGCTCGTTCCGGCTCGTTCAGGAGGGTTCCGACTCGTGCGGGCGTCGGGTCCGCCGCGCTGGCACACTGGCGCCATGCCCGACGTCTATTTGCTGTTGCCCGACTTCCTGCTGATTCTTTGCGGCTTTCTGCTCTGCCGTTACAGCGGCCTGGATCGCCCGGTCTGGGAGGCAGCCGAGCGCCTGGTCTATTACCTGCTGTTCCCGGTTCTGCTGTTCAATTCCATCCTGCGCACGCCGCTGCAGCCCGGCGCCACCGCGGATCTGGCCCTGGGGGGCGTGCTCAGCTGCCTGGCGGGCGTGCTGCTGGCCTACAGCCTGCGCGCCCTGCCCGGCGTAGATGCGCGACTGCACGCCTCGGGCGCACAGACGGCGTTTCGCTTCAACTCCTTCATCGCCCTCGCCCTGGCCGAGCGCCTGCACGGCGCGCAAGGCGTGGCCTGGGTGGCGCTGCTGATCGCCTTGTGCGTGCCGATCTGCAATATCGCTGCGGTCTGGCCGCTGGCCCGGCATGGCGGCCACGGCTATGTGCGCGAGCTGGCGCGCAACCCGCTGATCCTGGCCACGCTGGCCGGCCTGACCGGCAATCTCCTCGGCCTGAAGCTGCCCGAACCGGCCGCCCTGACCCTGCACCGCATCGGCCTGGCCGCCCTGCCCCTGGGCCTGATGGCCGTGGGCGCCGGCCTGCGCTTCGGTGCCCTGCGTGATGCCCCGCGCTTGGCCGCCGCCCTGCTCGGCATCCGCCACCTGGCCTTGCCCTTGGTGGGCCTGGGCCTGGCGCTGGCCCTGCATCTGCCGGCGCCGCAACGCGCCACCTTGCTGATGTTCACCGCCCTCCCGACCGCCTCGAGTGCCTATGTGCTGGCCGTGCGCATGGGCGGCAACGGGCCGTTTGTGGCCGGCCTGGTCACCCTGTCCACCCTGCTGGGCATGCTCAGCCTGCCGCTGTGGCTGGTGGTGCTGCGTTTTCTGTAACGGCCACTTCGGCACTTTGCGCCAGCGCCCAGTCCAGATGCTCGGCCAGCAGCTCGCCGGCCTGGGCGCGCTGGGCCTGCAGCACAGCGCGCAACTCAGGCCAATCGCGCTGACGCAAGGCATTGCCCGAGACCACGGCCAGATTGCGCTGCCAGCGGACATGGCCGATGCGGCGCATGGCCGAGCCTTCGGTCTCGCGCAGAAACTGCGCCTCGCTCCAGGACCAGTACGTCAGCAAGTCGCCACGCGCCATGGCCGGGCGGGCATCGAAATCGGCCAGCTGCGCTTTTTGTGCGAACTTGTTCCAGGGGCAGATCAGCTGACAGTCATCACAGCCGTAGAGCCGATTGCCGATCAAGGGCCGCAGCTCGGGCGGGATGGCACCGTCATGCTCGATCGTCAGGTAGGACACACAGCGCCGTGCGTCGACCCGGTAGGGTGCGACGATGGCGCCGGTCGGGCAGGCCTCCAGGCAGGCGCTGCATTGCCCACAATGGGCCGTGACCGGCTCGCTCAGCGGCAGGGGCAGGTCGATGTAGATCTCGCCCAGAAAAAACATCGAGCCCACATCGCGGTGCAAGGTCAGGGTGTGTTTGCCGCGCCAGCCGATGCCGGAGCGCGAGGCCAGCTCCACTTCCAGCACCGGCGCCGAATCGGTGAACACGCGGTAGCCGAAGGGGCCCACGGCCTCGCTCAATCGCGTGGCCAGCTGCTGCAGGCGGGCGCGCAAGACCTTGTGGTAGTCGCGGCCCCGGGCGTAGAGCGAAATCTGGGCGCGCTGCGGATCGGCCAGGCGCTGCCATTCCACGGCCTGCCAGTCGGCGCCGCTGTCGCGCGGCAGGTAGTCCATGCGCAGGCTCAGCACCCGCAAGGTGCCCGGCACCAGCTCCGCCGGCCGCGCGCGTTTGAGGCCATGGCTTTGCATATAGTGCATGGAGCCATGAAAACCCGCCTCCAGCCAGGCCAGCAAACCGGCTTCGGCGCTGTGCAGGTCGATATCGGCCACGCCAATCTGTGAGAATCCAAGCTCCAGCGCCCAGCGGCGCAGCGAGGCCATCAGGCCCTCGGCATCCAAGCCCGCTGTGCCCGGCTTGCTGTTTGTGTTCGACTGTTGTGGAGCCTGCGTCATTTGCGCATTCTAGAAACCCGCTCTCTGCGCTGGCCCGATGAGGCCGCCACCCAGGCTTTTGCCGAGCGCCTGGCGCGCTGCCCTTCTTTGCGCGATGCCAATCTGGAGCTACACGGCAGCCTCGGCGCCGGCAAGACCAGCCTGGTGCGCCACCTGCTGCGAGCGCTGGGGGTGGCCGGCCGCATCAAAAGCCCCAGCTACGCCGTGCTCGAGAGCTACGACCTCGCCGACTGGGGCGGCCAGGGCCTTGTCAGCCATTTCGATTTCTACCGCTTCAGCGACCCGCGCGAGTGGGAGGATGCGGGATTTCGCGAGATCTTCACCGCCCCCGGTCTCAAGCTCAGCGAATGGCCCGAGAAAGCCGCCGGCATGCTGCCCGAGGCCGATCTGCAAGTGCATCTGAACACCGAG
>JAIXSD010000592.1 GCA_027484885.1 Rubrivivax sp. | reverse complement strand
TCTTCGTCCTCGTCTGCGCAGCCTGGTGGCCAGCCTGGCCTTGCTCGGGAGCCTCAGCGGGGTGCAGGCCGCTGGCGGGCTGGCGTTGGCGGGCGCGCAGGCGGCGGCTGCCGCAAGCGCCGCTGCACCTTCGGCCGCCAGCCGCGCCTTCGACCGCGAGGTCGATGCCTTCCTGAAAGAGTACTGGCGCCTGGTGCCCGAGATGGCCGTGGCCGCTGGCCAGTACGCCGCCGCGGCCCAGCTGCCGGCGCCGACCGAGGCCTTGCGCCAGTCTCAGCTGGCCTTTGCCGAGCGCTGGATCCAGCGCCTGCAGGCCCTGCCCACCAAGCTGGCGCTCGATGCCGGCCAGCGCAGCGATCTGGCCCTGCTGGACAACCACCTGCGCGGCCTGCAGTGGAGCTTGAGCGAGCTGCGCAGTGACCAGTGGAACCCGTCTGAGTACAACGTGGCCAATGGCTTTTCCGAGCTGCTCAGCAAAGAGGACTTTGCGCCCCTGCCGCAGCGCCTGGCCCTGGTGGAGCGCCGCCTGCAGCAGGTGCCGGCCTATTACCGCGCCGCCCTGCTCAAGCTCAAGGACCCCAGCCCCATGCATCTGCGCCTGGCCATCCGCCAGAGCGAGGGCGCGCTGGAGACCTTCCGCAGCAGCATCCCCGAGGCGGCGGCCAAGGCCAAGCTCTCGCCGGCCCGCAAGGCCTATCTGCTGAAACATAACGAAGCCGCACAGCGCAGCCTGGAGCAGTTCATCGCCGAGCTCAAGGCCCTGGATGCGCGCCAGACGGCCGCCGGCACCGGCCGCGATTTCCGCCTCGGCCGTGCCTTGTTCGAGAAGTCTTTTGGCTACGAGATCCAGGCCAGCGTCGATGCCGATGGCCTCTACCAGCGCGCCTTGGCTGAAAAGGCCGCTCTGCATCAGAAGATGGGCGAGCTGGCCCTGGGCCTGTGGCCCCAGCTCTTCCCCGAGGAAGCCGTGCCGGCCGAGCGCCTGGACCTGATCGCCCGCGTCATCGACAAGCTCAGCGAGCGCCATGCCACGCCCGAAGGCTTTGTGGACGAGATCAAGGCCCAGATACCCGCGCTCTCCGCCTGGGTCACCGAGCACGACCTGCTGACCCTGGACCCCAGCCGCCCCCTGCTGGTGCGCGAAACCCCGGCGTATATGCGCGGCGTGGCCGGCGCCTCGATCAGCGCGCCCGGCCCGCTGGACCCCAAGGGCATGACCTACTACAACGTCGACCCGCTGGACAAATACAGCCCGGCCGAGGCCGAGTCCTTTTTGCGCGAGTACAACCACTGGGCCTTGCAGGTGCTGAGCATCCACGAGGCCGTGCCCGGCCACTATGTGCAGCTGCTGTACTCGAACAAGTCCAGCTCCAAGGTCAAGAGCCTGTTCGGTAACGGCGCCATGGTCGAAGGCTGGGCCGTCTACGCCGAGCGCATGATGATGGAAAGCGGCTGGGGTTCGGTCAACGGCCAGCCCAGCCCCGAGATGGGCCTGATGTACGCGAAGTGGAACCTCCGCGTCGTCTGCAACGCTATCCTCGACTACCAAACCCATGTGCTGGGCCAGGGCGAGGCCGAAGCCATCCAGCTGCTGCAACGCGAGGCCTTCCAGGCCAAGACCGAGGCCAAGGAAAAATGGCACCGCTCCCAAGTCAGCGCTGTGCAACTGAGCAGTTACTTTGCCGGCTTCTCAGAAATCCTGGCCCTGCGCGAACAGCTCAAGCAAGCCCAGGGCCCGGCCTTCAAGCTCAAGGCCTTCCACGAGAACTTCCTCAGCTACGGCAGCGCCCCGGTCAAGGTGGTGAGCGAGGCGATGTTGAAGGCGGCCGGGGCGGCGAAGCCGTGAGGGGTGGCGGCGGGCCTGGCTTTTTCAGTCGGGCTTGCCGTTGGCTTGTGAATGCTTCTTTCTGGGATTGCTCACAACTGATGGAGGGGCTCGTCTGACCTGCATGCGTCAGGGCGTGCCCGGATGGGACCAAGTCTACAAACTGAAATTTAAGGTCTGACCCCGCTGACCATACGAAACGCGGCGCCTTGGGCACGCTTTCGAGCGTGCAGGTACCACCGAAGACATGCCCGTATGGAGAGCTCTGCACGAACGATACGGCTTGGGCTTTGGCGGCAGGAAATCGTACAAGCTATGACGGGCAACGTTTGACATGAACCGAGTGCCCTGGCTTGCTGGGTAACGTGAGCTCGATGAAAGGGTTAGAAATCACCCGCCATACTGAACTGGGTTGAGGTCTAGTACTCCAGCAACCCGATCCCACGTCATGACTCGCAGGCGTCCACGATAGAAGTGTTCATCTCGGATTCGCAACGCACTTGAAGCCATTTGTTGGGCTACCTCATCTGGCAGCCTTTCCCCTGTGGATTGCTTAACCAAGTTGTCGTCACGTCCGATGACGATCCCACCAAGCTTTACGTCATCTGGATGGCGAATCTGGTAGCGATCAAGAAACTGCCCATTGCTTCGGTACTCGTCAAAGTAATACAGAAGTTGATTCTCTGCTTCTATCAGAGCGCGAGATGGAATAAGTCGGTTTCTCGTCGCAACTTCAAAGGGGGCTAGCTGCGGGGCTTTTGCCTCCCAGAGAATCAGCCTTCTCCTAAGACCGACTTCAGTCACTTCACAGAGCAAGAAGTAATCTGATCTGCCTGCCATGGCTACCTGTTCGCGAACAATTTGAACGACGCGGGATAGGGGGGGCGCCAGTAGAACATGCGCATGCTGAAGATAGTTCTGGCATTCGACTTCGCGTTGAGAGGAGTCGTTCATCAGAGTTCGAAGCTCATCTGATGGCTTGGCTGCGACGGCACTCATCGGCTGCCACTCCAGTCAGCAAGCGTGACGCGAATGAGCGTATCGAATTCTTGCCAAGCATCTGCCTCGCGAATCAATGATCCAAACCCCACTACGTAGATAACGTCAATATCGTGAGATGTGAGCTTTCCATTGATGGTGGTCGTGCTTCTAACATCCCAAGCACACATCGAGAAATCTGAACCGATTGCGAAGGCATGCGGTGCTTCAAAGGTGGCCCCGCTGATGCGAATTAGTCGGGCCTTATCAACCTTGAGGACGGCCGCCTCGCCCGACTCTGTTGATGTGAATAACTGGCGGTATGCGCGAACCCTGTCCTGTTCACGACTTCCCTGAGCATGTAGCTTTGTCGTTACTTCTAAGAATGCATGAGTGGCGGTTACGCGCAATGCAACTGCGAAATTGTTGTTCTTAAAGACCTTAGGAAATCCTGATCGCGCAGAAAAAGGAGCGCTTTTAACTGCTCCAAAAAGCTCGCTGGCTGTGGCCAGAATTTTGTCCGCACTCTCTCTTTTTGGGTTGGTGGAGAGATCAAGCTTCTTCATTTGATGAGCACACCTTCCTCGACTACTGTAGGGCTTACGTTTGAGCTAACCAGACGGCGACGGCAAGAGGCTGAAGGTCCAGAATGAAATTGGGTCTCTGGGTGGTATTGCGTTGTGAATACAGTTGAGAGTTTAGTTAGGCAAATCGCTTCGCATCATTGGACGGATTCGCGATGACTGCCTCAAGTGCACCCCGAAGTGAACTGGGCAACTCAGCCATGCCAAGCGTCTGCGAACGCAACCATTCGCATAGTGCGGCATCAGTGATCTGAGGAAGCGTTTCGAAGTAGGCCCCCCTTGCGGAAGTGGCGGGCTTCGCTGAATTTTTGAACTTAAAACGACCTTTCCAAAGGCCTCCACCGGCTGGCCTGAGCTTCTCGTTCGCTTCGTACTTGTAGCCAAACCAGTAGGTTCTCTGCGAACCCTCGCGACGAACCTCGACAACATATACCTCATTACCATCGGCGGCATCACTCGCTTCAGGTTCTTTCGACGTGTACGAGTAGGGCGACTGCTTGATGACCTTGATGTTGGCCAGTAGCGGTCCTTGTTCTTCAACGATGTGCTTAACGACGAATGCACGCAACACCTGTCTCCTTAGGTCGCCCAATTTTGGTTGTATCTAAGTCTGTCCGAATTCTGTCCGGCATTTAAGTAATCGATCCGCGTGCTGGTGGCAGAGTCTCAGCGCCGCCATCTGTCAAGGCCTGCAATTCCAGGTCAGCAGTAGTCTCAAACAAAGAACAGGCAGTTCGCTGAAGACCTCGCTCTACCCGATCAGATCGGTTACAGAAAAGCTTTACCGCCAATTTATCGGGTGTTGTGCGTTGCAACTGGGTTTGCCGGACTGCGGACTTGATTGAACCAGCTCGCGCCTCGATGCGAAGGGAAGGGCAGAGGGCGAGGCATTGAGGCCAGCCTCAACGCCGTCTCATCTCAAAGCTCGCCTCCCCATGTGCATCGATGCCCAGGTAGGTCCAGCCGGTGGCGCGGTAAAAGGCCTCGGCGCGGGTGCCGGGTGCGGTGCCCAGGTTCAGGCGCTCCAGGCCTTCGCTGAACAGCCAGCTGACCATCTCGGTTTGCAGGCGGCGGCCGAAGCCGCGGCCTTCGTGGGCGGGGTCCACGAATAGGGCCCAGATGTTGCCGGTCTGCGCGTTGCCCACGGCAAAGGCCAGCAGTTCGCCGCTTTCCTGGTCTTCCATCACCCAGCCGCGGCCGGTGTTTTCGATGGCGGGGATGTAGTGCTCTTCGCGGATCACATCGCTGGTGAGCGGGTTCTCGCGCACGGCGCGGCGCACGCGGTGCATGCCGGGGATGTCGGCACGCGTGGCCTGGCGCAGCAGGGCGGGGGCTTGTGGCTTGTTC
>JAIXSD010000734.1 GCA_027484885.1 Rubrivivax sp. | reverse complement strand
GTGCCGCTCAAGCTCGGGTTCGTCTGCGTGGCTCTGGCCATATGGGCCGTGAGGTCGGCCAGCAGGTCGGCGCCGGTGGGGGCGCCTATCTGGTCGGCAATGACCTTGAGCTGCTCGCGCTCGCTCGCCAAACGCAACATGGTTTTGGCGAAATTGCCGCCTCGGGCTGCATAGACCCAGCTGGTGCGCAGGATCAGGTGCTGGCAACCGCTGGCGCGGATGGCCTCTTCGCCGGCCAGCTTGCTGGCGCCATAGACGCTCAGCGGCGCAGTGTCGGCGGCTTCGTCGCGGGGTTGATCTCCGCTGCCATCGAAGACGTAATCCGTGCTGTAGTGCACCAGCAGTGCGCCCAGACGCGCGGCTTCGGCGGCCAACAGCCCTGGTGCGTTGGCGTTGATCTGCTGGGCTAACTCTGGCTCGCTTTCGGCCTTGTCCACGGCGGTGTAGGCGGCGGCATTGACGATCAGCTGGGGTGAGAGCCGCTGCATCGTGGCCTGCAAGGACGCGCTGTCGGCCAGATCGCCCCCATCGTGGCGATCCAGGGCGATCAGCTCACCGAGCGGGCTCAGCGCCCGCTGCAATTCCCAACCGACCTGACCGTTCTTGCCGAGCAAGAGGATGCGCATAGCCTCAGGCTCCGTACTGCTGCGAGACCCAATCGCGATAGGCGCCGCTCTGCACCCGTGCCACCCAGTCCGGGTGGTCGAGGTACCACTGCACCGTTTTGCGGATGCCGCTGGCAAAGGTTTCGGCCGGGCGCCAGCCCAGTTCGCGCTCGACCTTGCGGGCGTCGATGGCATAGCGGCGGTCGTGGCCGGGGCGGTCTTTGACGTAAGTGATCAGGCGGCTGTAGGGGCCTGCGGGGTCAGGACGCAGCTCATCGAGCAAGGCGCAGACGGTCTTGACGATGTCGATGTTCGCCATCTCGTTCCAGCCACCGATGTTGTAAGTTTCGCCCACGCGACCTCGGGCCAGCACGGTGCGGATGGCGGAGGCATGGTCGGTGACATACAGCCAGTCGCGGATCTGCTGACCATCGCCGTACACCGGCAAGGGCTTGCCGGCCAAGGCATTGACGATCATCAGCGGGATCAGCTTCTCGGGGAAGTGATAGGGGCCGTAGTTGTTGCTGCAGTTGGTGGTCAGCACCGGCAGGCCATAGGTGTGGTGCCAGGCTCGCACCAAATGGTCGCTGGCAGCCTTGCTGGCCGAGTAGGGGCTGTTCGGCTCGTAAGTTTTAGTCTCAGCAAAGGCTGGATCGTTAGGCGCCAGCGAACCATAGACCTCATCGGTCGAGACATGGTGAAAGCGGAATGCTGCTTTAGCCGCGTCATCCAGACCGGACCAATACTGGCGGCTGGCCTCCAACAAGTTGTAGGTGCCTTCAATATTCGTGCGCATGAAGGCGCCGGGGCCACTGATCGAGCGGTCGACATGGCTTTCCGCCGCGAAATGCACGAGTGCGCGCGGCTGGTGTTCGGCCAAGAGGCGGTCCACCAAAGCGCGATCGCAGATATCGCCCTGCACAAACACATGTCGCGCGTCACCTTGCAGAGACGCCAGGTTTTCAAGATTGCCGGCATAGCTCAGCACATCGAGATTGACGACCTTTTCGTCCGACTGGGCCAGCCAATCGAGCACGAAATTGCTGCCGATGAAGCCGGCGCCGCCGGTGACGAGGATGGTCATTTCTTGTTTTCCTTGTTCAATCTGAATTGATAGTCAAAGACGCCAAACGCGCAAGCCTGCCGCGGTGAGGGCTGCGGCGTCAAACGCTGCCTTGACGTCAATGAAAGCTCCGGCCGGTACCACTTTGCCCACCAAATCGAGCGCGGTCAGCTGCTTGTAGCTCTTGTGAGCCACGGCCGCGACGATGGCATCGGCACGTGGCAATTCGGCCCAAGTGACCGGACGCACACCGTACTCATGCACCGCCTCTTCAACATCGGCATTCGGGTCGGTCACGATCACCTCGACGCCGTAGCTTTGCAGTTCACGGATGATGTCGATGACTCTGGAATTGCGTAGGTCGGCGCAGTCTTCCTTGAAGGTCAGGCCCAGCACATTCACCTTGGCACCCTTGATGGGGGAGCCGGCCGCGATCATCTGCTTGATGGTCTGCTCGGCAATGAATTTGCCCATGCCATCGTTGATGCGGCGTCCGGCCAGAATGACTTGCGGGTGGTAGCCCAGCATGTCAGCCTTGTGCGTCAGGTAGTAGGGGTCGACGCCGATGCAGTGGCCACCGACCAGGCCCGGCTTGAACTTCAGGAAGTTCCACTTCGTGCCGGCGGCCTCCAACACCTCGCTGGTGTCGATGCCGATCTTGTCAAAGATGATGGCCAGCTCGTTCATCAGCGCGATATTCAGGTCGCGCTGGGTGTTCTCGATCACCTTGGCGGCCTCGGCCACTTTGATGCTGGCGGCGCGGTGCACGCCCGGCTTGATGATGCGCTCGTAGACCTGCGCGACCGTGTCCAAGGTCTGCGGGGTGTCGCCCGAGACGATCTTCAGGATCTTGGTCAGCGTGTGTTCCTTGTCGCCCGGGTTGATGCGCTCGGGGCTGTAGCCGACAAAGAAGTCCTGCTTCCACTTGAGGCCCGACTCGCGCTCCAGCACGGGGATGCAGACCTCTTCGGTCGCCCCGGGGTATACGGTGCTCTCGTACACAACGATGGCGCCCTTCTTCATGTGACGGCCCACGCTGGTGCTGGAGCCGATCAGGGGCTTGAAGTCAGGAATATGGGCCTCGTCCACCGGCGTGGGCACGGCGACGATGATGACTTCCGCTTCGGCGAGGCAGGCGGGGTCATGGCTGTACTCGGCATG
The DNA here is from genome assembly GCA_027484885.1 of Rubrivivax sp. GTDB lineage: Bacteria > Pseudomonadota > Gammaproteobacteria > Burkholderiales > Burkholderiaceae_C > Paucibacter_A. The sequence continues at coordinate 653 of JAIXSD010000734.1, read as the reverse complement.
CACAGCCAGGGCCATCTCGGCATCGTCCAGTTCGCGTGACGGGTCGGTGCCAGCCTGGCATTTGGCGACCTTGTCCTTGGCAATATCAAAGCCAATGGTGCGACTGTGCTTGCCAAACTCCACAACCAGGGGCAGGCCGACATAACCCAGACCGACGACGGCAATGATGCTCATTTTGAGAACTCAGGAAAGTGTTGGGCGAGGCGAACGTTTCGCCTCGCATCTGCTTGCTTCAGCTGCGGCCGTAGGTGTCTTCAAAGCGGACGATGTCATCCTCGCCCAAATAGGCGCCAGACTGTACCTCAATGATTTCCAGCGGCACCCGGCCTGGGTTGGCCAGGCGATGGGTTTGACCCAGGGGAATGTAGGTGCTCTGGTTCTCACTCAGCAGCAAGACCTTGTCGCCATTGGTGATCTCGGCCGTGCCCGACACCACGATCCAGTGCTCTGCGCGGTGGTGGTGCATTTGCAGGCTCAGCGATGCTCCCGGCTTCACCATGATGCGTTTGACCTGAAAGCGTGCGCCGGAATCGATGCTGTCGTACCAGCCCCAAGGGCGGTGGACCTTGCGGTGCAGGGTCTGCTCGCCGCGCTTTTCTGCGTCCAGTCGGGCGACGATCTTTTTGACCTCCTGGCTGCGTGCGCGGTCGCTG
>JAIXSD010000186.1 GCA_027484885.1 Rubrivivax sp. | reverse complement strand
GCCTTCACCGCCAGCGTCTGCCAGCTGAACCCGACGAGCCGCGGCACGGTGCAGATCCGCTCGCCCGATGCGAGCGAAGCGCCACGCATCCAGCCCAATTACCTCAGCACCGAACACGACCGCCGCGTGGCCGCCGCCGCCCTGCGCCTGACGCGCCAGATCGTGGCCCAGCCAGCCCTGGCGGCCCACCGGCCCGAGGAGATCAAGCCCGGCCCGCAGCTGCAAAGCGAGGACGAGCTGGCGCGCGCCGCGGGCGACATCGGCACCACCATCTTCCACCCGGTGGGCACCTGCAAGATGGGCCGCGCCGACGACACCATGGCCGTGGTCGACAGCCACCTGCGCGTGCGCGGCGTGGCCGGGCTGCGCGTGGTCGATGCCAGCGTCATGCCCAGCATCACCAGCGGCAACACCAATTCACCGACGCTGATGATTGCGGAGAAGGCCGCGACCTGGATCCTGGCCGGGGCCTGAGCGAGCCGCGGGCTCAGCTCTTGGCGCTGAAGCGCTGCTCCAGATAGGCCAGCAAGGTGCGGATGGTCTGCGCCTCGCCGCCGACCGGGCGGCCGGCACGCGCCACATCGTTCCAGGCGAACAGGTCGATGTGCAGCCAGTCTTGGTGCTCGGGCACGAAGTACTCGAGGAAGAGCGCCGCATTGATGGCTCCGCCCAAGGCATTGCGGCCGGTGTTGACGATGTCGCCGATGCTGCTGGCGATGCCCTCTTTGTAGGGCGCCCACAGCGGCATGTGCCACATCGGGTCTTCCAGCTTCAGGCCCAGATCGACCAGATCGCGCGCGGTGTCGAAATGCTTGCTGAACAGGGCCGGCAGCTGCGCGCCCAGGGCCACGCGAGCGGCCCCGGTCAAGGTGGCCAGGTCGATGATCAGCTCGGGCTTGTGCTCGGAGGCATAGGCCAGGGCATCGCTGAGCACCACGCGGCCTTCGGCGTCGGTGTTGCCGATCTCGATGTGCAGGCCCTGGCGGGTCTTGATCACATCGCCGGGGCGGTAGGCATTGCCGGAGATCGAGTTCTCGACCGCCGGGATCAACACCTGCAGGCGCACCGGCAGCTTGAAGGCCATGACCAGGGCAGCCAGGCCCAGGGCATTGGCAGCGCCGCCCATGTCCTTCTTCATCTGGCGCATGCCGTCGGCCGGCTTGATGTCCAGGCCGCCGGTGTCGAAGCAGACGCCCTTGCCAACGATGCTGAGCAGCGGGGCTTTCGGGCTGCCCCAGTTCAGCTCGATCAGGCGCGGGGCGCGCGTGCTGGCGCGACCGACGGCGTGGATAGCCGGGAAGTTCTGCTTCAGCAGCGCATCACCGACGATCTGCTTGAACTTGGCGCCATGTTGCTTGGCGATGAGCTGGGCGGCTTGCGCCAGCTCCTCGGGGCCCATGTGCTCGGCCGGGGTGTTGACCAGATCGCGCGTGGCCGAGATGGCGGTGGCCAGGGCGATGCCGCGCTGGGCGCTGGCGTCGGCCGGCAGGTAGAGCGCGGCCGGGGCGCGGCGGCGCGGCTTGTAGAGATCGAACTGGTAGGCGCCGAGCTCCCAGGACAGGGCGGCCTGCTCGGGCCGCAGCTGCAGGCCTTGCTCGGACAGCACGTAGTCGCCCTCGGGCAGGGCTTGCGGCAAGGCCGACAGGGCAAAAGGATGGGCGGCATGCTCGACACCGGCAAACACCTGGCCCAGCTTGCCATCGGCGCCCGGCACCAGGGCGAAGCTGTCGGCAGCGCCCTTGAAACCCAGGGTGGCCAGCCAGTGGCGCGTCGGCGCCGGCAGCTCGGTCACCAGGGCCTGGAAGGCGGCGCGGTCGACCACGGTGATGGCAACGGCGCCGCTGGGCGCCTTGGCTTTCAGGTGAACTGTCATGGTGCAGGGTGCGCCTCGTGGGCGGCTGAGCAATCAAAAGCAACGATTGTCCGCTTTTGGCGCGCGCAGGGTCAGCAGCTGCGCTGCAAACGCATCAACAACGCTTGGGCGGCCGGCTGCCCGGCCTGCACCGGCAGATCCGCCGCGGTGGCCAGCAGGCGCTGCGCCGTGCTCAGATGGGGCGTGACCGGGCCGATGAAACGCAGCTGCGCGCCCGAGCCGATCAGCAGGGTCGGGAAGGTTTCCACCTCCAGATCGCCGATCAATTCCTCGTCGTCCTCGATGTCCACCCAGATGAAGCGGTGCTGCGGGAACTGCCCGCGCAGCGCGGCCACCACCTCGTGGTAGCTGTCGCAGGTGCGGCACCAGGCCGCGCACAGACAAGCCACCAGCATGGGCTGGACGGCGGCATCGGGCGAAGACGGAAGGGCGGACACGGCAGGGCTGGACATGGCGCGAAGCTTAGCGACAAAGCATTCACCGACCTTGAACCAAGGTCAAGCCGTTGCGAACTGGCGACGCCCAGCCCGGCAAAGCTCTGCAAAAAATCTTGCCGGCACTGTCAACCGAGGGTTTTCCTGTCGCGTTGACCCAGCAAGCGACAGCCAAGGCAGATCTCCTGCAAGCCGTCGCTACCGTCGTAGCAGCAGCCGCAAGGCCTCTGAATCGCCATGAAAACTCAGCAGCACCCCGAACAACAACCGCGTCGCATGCCCTGCCCCGACTGGGCATCGCTGGACAACAAGGGCCGCAAGCACGAGGCTTTTGAATCCGGCAACTTCGCCTGCGATCGCCGCAGCCTGGCCCGCGCCCTGCGCTTCGACCGCAAGCG
>JAIXSD010000345.1 GCA_027484885.1 Rubrivivax sp. | reverse complement strand
TTTGATTATTTAAAGTGGAGGCCTGTACTGACCCACCAAGGACTTCGACATGAGCGCGCTTCAAGTGATCCCTGAGACCCGCAGCCACACGCTGACCCCGATGCAAGAGCATCTGGACCAGGGCCGCAGCCAGGAGTTCTTGAGCTGCCAGCTGGGCGGCGTGTCCTACGGCATCCCGCTGCGCTGCGTGCAGGAAATCCGTTCCTACGAGGCCCCCACCCAGATCGCCAACGCACCCGCCTGGGTCAAGGGCATCGTCGATCTGCGCGGCGTGATCGTGCCCATCGTCGACCTGCGCATGAGCTTCGGCCTGAGCCCGGTGAACTATGACGCCCTGACCGTGACCGTGGTGCTGCATCTGCGCGAACGCGTGATCGGCGTGGTGGTGGATTCGGTCAGCGATGTGCTGGCCCTGAGCGCCGCGCAGATCAAGCCCGCACCGAGCTTCAGCCAGGCCCTGGATGCCAGCTACATCGCCGGCATTGGCACGCCGGATGCCGAGGACACCCAGCGCATGCTGCTGCTGCTGGACATCGAACGCCTGCTCGGCGGCGCCGCCATGGGCCTGCTGCCCGCCGACCTGCTGCCGCTGAACTGAGCCATGAACGCCCTTCGCTCGATGCCCGCCAGCACGCCCACGAACTGCGCCCTCGCCCACTGCCACCAAGCCGGAGACTCGCCATGAAGCTGATCGCCTCGCTGGGCATCACCCAGCGCCTCTACCTTGTGTCCGCCGTGGTGTGCAGCAGCCTGGCGGCGGTGACGGTGTATGCCTGGTCCAATCTGGGTTCGGTCACGGCCACCGCCTTGCAAACCGAAACCGTGCGCGTGCCCCAGCTCTCACGCATGAGCCAGATGGAGCTCAATATGACGCGCGCCTCCTTGGAGCTGCGGCATGCCATCCTGGCGCGCACCCCCGAGGAGCAGGCCAAAGCCCTGTCGGAGATCAAGGCCCGTCGCCAGCTGATCCAGGAAGAGCTGGACGGCTTTGAAAAGCACCTCAGCACCGACAAGGGCCGGCAGATGTTTGCCGGCTTGCCGGGCAAGCTGCAGAGCTTCTGGCAGACCGCCGAGCAAGACATCCGCATGCTCGAAGCCGGCCAGAAGGCCGAAGCCTTTGCCCATCTGGCCGACCAGACCGTGCCCAGGCGCAACGAGGTGCTGGCCGTGCTGGAGCCTCTGGTCCACTACCAAACCGAGCTGCTGGTCCATGACCTGCAGAACGTCGAGACCCGCACCGCGCAGATTGAGCGCGGCCTGGAAGCCCTGGTCATCGGCTGCATCCTGCTGCTGCTGAGCTCCACCTTTCTGATTGGCCGGGCCTTGCGGCATCGCGTTGGCCTGGCCCGCACGGTGGCCGAGCGCGTGCGCGATGGCGACCTGACCCCCGTCGCCGACGACACGCGCCGCGATGAGTTCAGCCCCTTGCTGCGGGCCCTGCAACAGATGCAGTCGGGCCTGTCGGACCTGGTCACGCAGGTGCGCGGCAGTTCCGAATGCGTGGCCACGGCCAGCAGCGAGATTGCGCAGGGCAATCTGGAGCTGTCCAGCCGCACCGAAGAACAAGCCAGCGCGCTGCAACAGACAGCGGCCTCGATGGAGCAGCTGGGGGCCACCGTGCGCCAGAACAGCGAGAACGCCCAACAGGCCAATCAGCTGGCCCAAGGCGCCAGCCAGGTCGCCATCAAGGGCGGCCATGTGGTGGGCCAGGTGGTCAGCACCATGCGCGACATCAACGAAGCCTCACAGCGCATTGCCGACATCATCAGCGTGATCGACAGCATTGCCTTCCAGACCAACATCCTGGCGCTGAACGCGGCCGTGGAGTCCGCCCGGGCCGGCGAGCAAGGGCGCGGTTTCGCCGTGGTGGCCAGCGAGGTGCGCCATCTGGCGCAGCGCAGCGCCGAGGCGGCCAAGGAGATCAAGAGCCTGATCACCGCCAGCGTCGAGCGGGTGGAAAAAGGCTCGCTGCTGGTGGACGAAGCCGGTGCCACCATGGACGAGGTGGTGCGCGCCATCCAGCGCGTGACCGACATCATGGGCGAGATCAGCGCCGCCAGCGTGGAGCAGAACACCGGCATGAGCCAGATCAGCGACGCCGTCACGCAGATGGACCAGACCACCCAGCGGAACGCCGCCCTGGTGGAAGAAAGTGCGGCCGCAGCCGACAGCCTGCGCTCGCAAGCGGCCGGCCTGGTGCAATCGGTGGCCGTGTTCCGCCTCAGCAACCAGGCGCAGAACCCGGCTGCGGCCGAGTTCAAGGCCGTGGCCCACAAGCGCAAGTTCCAGCCCGCGGCGGCCGCCAACGCCGGCTGGGCCGGCCAGGAGCGCCGCAGCGCCAACCGTGCCCAGAACGTGCTGCGGCCCGAGTTCAAGGCCGCGGCTGCCTCGGCTGCCACGCCCACGGCTCAAGCCAGCAAGCCCGCCGCCACCGGCACCCACGACGAGCAGTGGGAAAGCTTCTGACGCCGCCCTGCCGCGCAGCTCAAATCGCCAGCGGGTCCACGTCCAGCGCCCAGCGCAGCAAGCCCTTGTGCTCACGCTTGAGGGCGTGCAGCTCGGGCATCCAGTGCCAGAGCAGGCGTTGCAAGGCGCCGCGGCTGCCGGCCTCAACCAGCATCTGCATGCGCTCGACATTGGCCACCCGGGCCACGCTCATGGGAATGGCCGGGTAGACCAGGCAGCCCTGCGCCTCGGGCATGGCCTGGGCAAAGGCCGCGGCGGCCTTCAAAAAGCCAAGAGCGGCCTCGGCCGTGCGCCCCTCGGCGCGGAGCAAGGCCAGGTGGGCAAAAGGCGGCAGGCCGGCCGATTCGCGCTCGGCCAGCTGGCTCTTGGCGAAGGCTTCGAAGTCATGCTGCTTGAGCGCCTGGTAGAGCGCATGCTCGGGGTGCCAGGTCTGCACCCACATCTCGCTGCGGGCGGCCGCCTCGGCATCACGCCCGGCCCGGCCGCCGGCCTGCATCAGCAAGGCAAACAGGCGCTCGGGTGCGCGGAAATCGCTGCTGAACAAGGCGCCATCGGGGTTGACCGCGGCCACCAGGGTGATGCGGCGGAAGTCGTGCCCCTTGGTCACCATCTGCGTGCCGACCAGGATGTCCACCTCGCCGCTGTGCACGGCGGCCAGCTGTGCCTCCAGCTCGCCCTTGTGCTTGGTGCTGTCGGCATCGATGCGCAGCACGCGGGCGCCGGGCAGCTGTTCCTGCAGCTGCTCTTCCAGCCGCTCAGTGCCGCGGCCCAGGGGCGCGATGTCCTGATTGCCGCAGCTCGGGCAGGCGCTAGGCACCCGCTCGGTGAAACCGCAGTGGTGGCAGCGCAGGGTGCGGTCGCCCTTGTGGAACACACGCCAGGCGCTGCAATGCGGGCAGTCGCTTTTCCAGTTGCATTCGGCGCAGTGCAGCACCGGGGCGTAGCCGCGCCGGTTCAGGAAGATCAGGCTTTGCTCGCCGCGCTCCAGGCGCAGGCGCAGGGCATCCAGCAAAGGTGTGGTCAGCGCCGTCGTGACGCCTTTGCTCAGCGGCATGCGTTTCATGTCAAACAGACGCACCCGCGGCAAGGACCCGCCGCCGATGCGGCCCGGCAGCACCAGGCGCTTGTAGCGCCCTTCGTTGGCGCGCTGCCAGCTTTCCAGCGAGGGTGTGGCCGAGCCCAGAATGACCGGGATCTTGTCCTGATGGGCGCGGTAGATGGCCAGGTCGCGGGCCGAGTAGCGTGCGCCGTCCTGCTGCTTGTAGGAGGGGTCATGCTCCTCGTCCACCACGATCAGGCCCAGGCGCGGCATGGAGGCGAACACCGCCAGCCGCGTGCCCAGCACCAGATCGGCTTCGCCCAGATGGGCGGCCAGCCAGTTGCG
>JAIXSD010000703.1 GCA_027484885.1 Rubrivivax sp. | reverse complement strand
GGCAACAACGGCGCCTCAGCGCTGCTGCAGGCACTGGGCGCCGAGCTGCCCGGCATCCAGCTCAAATGGCACAACTGGTGGGCCGCCCCGCGCACCCTGGCTTTTGTGCGCGAGCAGGACCCACAGGCCTCGCACGCCAGCTGGATGGAGAACTTCGAAGGCCTGACGCGATTGCCCGGTGTCGCCCTGCCCGAGGCCCCCAAGCCCCTGGTCGACTACGCCCGCATGGCCTTGATGGACCCGGTTGCCAAGCGCGCCTACCTCGGCGATGGCTGCTACGGCGGCCACTACCAGCAGCCGCCCGAGGTGATGGAGCGGCTCTGGGCCGTTGCTGTGCAAGAAACCCGCGATATCCTCGACGGGCCCAGGCTGGACTCCGTGTCCGCCTGCGTCTCTTGATCTCCCTGACACCATGCCTTTTCGCTCCGTCCCCATTCCCGAGCTGAGCCCGCCGAGCCCCGGCCGCCTGTGGCTGCAATCCATGCCCGGCCGCCTCGAATCCTGGCCCGCCTTCCTCGACGAAGCGCGCCTGCGCCAGCTGCATCTCGTCGTCTGCCTGAACCCGCTCGAAGAGGTGGCCCAGCTCTCGCCCGGCTATCACAAGGCGATTGCCGAGGGCCGGCTGCCCTTCCGCTGGCAGCATCTGCCGATGCGAGACTTCGGCCTCGGGGCTGACCCATTGGCCTTCCGCCAGGGTGTGGAGCAGATCGCCCACAGCCTGGTGCTGGGCGAGCAGGTGCTGCTGCACTGCGCCGCCGGCATTGGCCGCACCGGCACCGTGGCCGCCTGCGTGCTGAAAAGCCTGGGCCTGCCACGCGAGGCGGCCCTGGCCGCCGTGCGCGCAGCCGGCTCCAACCCGCAATCGGCCCTGCAGTCGGGCTGGGTGGACCAGTTCTGAACGTGGCACCCCTGCCCGCCCTGGACCTGCTGGCCGAGCGCGAAGAGATCCTGCTGCTGAACAAGCCCAGCGGCCTGCTGTCCGTGCCCGGCCGCGGCGAGGACAAGCAGGACTGCGCCATCCACCGCGCCCAAGCCCGCTTCCCCGAAGCCCTGATCGTGCACCGCCTGGACATGGCCACCTCGGGCCTGCTGCTGCTGGCCCGCGGCCCCGAATGGCAACGCCGCCTGAGCCTGGACTTTGCCGAGCGCCGCGTGCACAAGCGCTACATCGCCGTGGTGCGCGGCTGCATAGCGCAGGCTAAGGACTGGCAGCTGATCGACCTGCCCCTGATCACCGACTGGCCCAAGCGCCCGCGCCAGAAGGTCTGCTTCGAGGCCGGCAAGCCCTCGCAGACCCGCTACCGCGTGCTCGGCCATGAAGAGCGCGAGGGCCAGGCCTGCACCCGCGTCGAGCTTGAACCCATCACTGGCCGCACCCATCAGCTGCGCATGCACATGCTGGCCCTGGGCCACCCCATCGTCGGCGACGCCTTGTACGCGCCCGAAGACCCGGCGCCCCGCCTGCTGCTGCACGCCTGCCACCTCAGCCTGCCGGAACGCGGCTGGTCCTTCGATTGCCCGCCGGAGTTTTGAATTGACGACCACCCCAACCCTGCCCGATTCGCCCAGCGCCCTGCACTCGCCCGCCGCCGAGCGCAACAAGCAGCCCATTCTTGAGGCCTTGCAAGCCCTGCTGCCGCCGAGCGGCCGGGCGCTGGAGATCGCCAGCGGCAGCGGCCAACACATCGCCCATTTCGCGGCCGGCCTGCCCGGCTGGCAATGGCTGGCCTCCGACCCCTCTCCCGAGGCGCGCGCTTCCATCGCCGCCTGGTGGCCGCAGGGGCCTGCGGCCCTGGCCCTCGATGTGCAGAACCCTGACTGGGGCCTGCCCATCGAACATCTGCCGCTGGATCTGATCCACTGCGCCAACATGCTGCACATCTCACCCTGGGCCAGCTGCGCCGCGCTGTTCCAGGGCGCATCCCGGCATCTGGCCGAAACGGGCCTGCTGACGGTTTACGGCCCCTTTGTCGTGCCGGGCGAGCCGACGGCACCCAGCAACCTGGCTTTTGACGCCGATCTGCGCAGCCGCAACCCCGCCTGGGGCCTGCGCGACCTCGCTGAGGTTCAAGCCTGCGCGCAAGACGCCGGCCTGCGGCTGCGCCAGCGCCTGAGCTTGCCGGCCAACAATCTGCTGCTGGTGTTTGAACGCCAGCCCTGACCCCCGATTTGCGCAGGAGAAGCCATGAGCGCCCCCCAGGAACTTTTCATCATCACCGGCGCCTCGCGCGGCATGGGCGAGGCCATCGCTCAGCAATTGCTGGCGCCCGAGCATCAGGTGATCGGCATCTCGCGCGGCCGCAGCCAAGCCTTGCAGCATGAGGCCGACTCGCGCGGCCTGGCGCTGGAGCAATGGCAGGCCGATCTGGCCGATCCTGTACCCGCCGCCGAGCGCCTGGCAGCCTGGCTGGCGCAGCAAGACCTGAGCCGATTCCGCCGCGCCACCCTGATCAACAACGCCGGCGTGGTCAGCACGCCCGGCCCAGTGGACGGCGTGCCGCTGGCCGAGCTGTCCATGGCCTTGCGTGTGGGCCTGGAGGCCTGTCTGCTGCTCAGCAGCGCCTTCCTGAGCGGCACGACCGCGCTCGGCGCGCAGCGGCGCATCCTCAACATTTCCTCCGGCCTGGGCCGCCGCGCCATGGCCGGCAGCGCGCCCTACTGCGCCGCCAAGGCCGGCATGGACAACCTCTCCCGGGCCATGGCCCTGGACGAAGAGGCCAAGCCTGCCGGCCAGGGCGCGGCCATCGTCTCGCTGGCGCCCGGCATCATCGACACCGACATGCAGCTGCAGCTGCGCAGCGGCGACCCGGCCAAGTTCCCGAACCGCCAGGTCTTTGCCGATTTCAAGAGCGGTGGCCAGCTGATGAGCCCGGCCGAGGCCGCCACCAAGGTGCTGCGCTTCCTTGCTTCACCGGGCTTCGGCAGCACGGTGCTGGCCGATGTTCGCGAGTCTTGAAATCCCCCGCCCCTCCCCCATCTGCCACCCTGGTCACGTCTGACCTTCAAGGAGTTTTTGTGAAACGTGCTGTGTTGTCTGCCCTGATTGCCCTGAGCGCCGTCTCGGTTCTGAGCCTGGCCTCCTTCGACGTCGAGGCCAAGCGCCTCGGTGGCGGCGGATCGGCGGGCATGAAACGGGCCGTGCCCCAGCAAAACCATGATGCGGCCAAGAGCGCCCCTGGCGCGCCGGCCCAAGGCCAGCAGGCCACGCCCTCACCCCAGCAAGCCGCACCGGCCGCCCCTGCCGCACAGCCGGCCGCCGCTGCCGCTGCGCCCAAGCGCAGCTGGATGGGCCCGATTGCCGGCCTGGCCGCCGGCCTGGGCATCGCCGCCCTGGCCAGCCATTTCGGCATGGGCGGTGCCCTGGCCAACATCATGACCATGGTGCTGATTGGCGGCGCTGCGCTGCT
>JAIXSD010000100.1 GCA_027484885.1 Rubrivivax sp. | reverse complement strand
TGGCGCGCAGCCTGGTGACCAAGCCGCAGATTCTCTTGATGGACGAGCCGACCAGCTCCATGGATGCGCAGTCCGAAGTGGCCTTCTTGCGCCAGCTGCGCGACGCCGCCGGCGAATGCACCCTGGTGGTGGTGACCCACCGGCCGGCCGTGCTGGAACTGGTCAGCCGCATCATGGTCATGGATTCTGGCCGCCTGGTCATGGATGGCCCCCGCGACCAAGTGCTGGCCGCGCTTTCGGGCGTGCGCCCGGCCCAGCCGGCGGCGGCTGGCGCCGAGGCTGCCTCCAATCTGCACATGCACCCGGCTGCCCAGCCGGTGCAGCGCTCGGCCTCGGTCTGAGGCCGGGTGAGGGTGCTTTGGAATCATTCATGAGCCGCAAGAACAAGCACAACAAGCACGAGGGCAGGGGATGGCTGCGATGAGCACAGCCCGTGGAGATCAAGAGTTTTTGAGCAGCCTGGCGGCCGCCCATATCGACGAGCCCTTGCCGCGCGTCACCTGGGCGTTGTACCTGCTGCTGGCCGCGCTGGTGATTGCCATCATCTGGGCCGGCCTGACCCAGGTTGACCAGCTCAGCCGCAGCGACGGCGTGGTGGTGCCCGATGGACGCGAGCAGGTGATTGCCAGCATGGAGATCGGCATCTTGCGTGAGCTCTTGGTGCGCGAAGGCGAAGAGGTGGAGGAAGGCCAGGTGCTGGCCAAGCTCGACCCCACCCGGGTGGAAGCGCAGCAGAACGAAGGCAATGTCAAACGCCTGGCCTCCAAGGCCACGGTGGCCCGCCTGACGGCCGAGGCCAACAACCAGCCGCTCAATTTTCCGGACGAGCTCAAGGCCGTGCCCGCCATCGTGGCGGCCGAGACCGGCGCCTACCAGGCCCGCCAGCGCCTGCTCAGCGAGGCCGTGGCCAGCCTGGAGCGCAGCATCGGCATGCTGGGCCGCGAGCTCAAGATTTCGCAGGACATGGCGGCCAAGGGACTGATGTCGAATGTCGAGGTCATGCACCTCTCGCGCCAGATCAACGAGCTGCAGCAGCAGCGCAGCGAGCGCATCAGCCGCTTCCGCCAGGAGGCGAGCTCCGAGCTGGTCAAGCTGCAGAACGATCTCGCACTCCAGGACGAGCAAATGGTGGTGCGTGAAGACGCCATCAAGCGCACCGTGCTGACATCGCCGGTCCACGGCCTGGTCAAGAACATCCGCGCGAACACCTTGGGCGGTGTCATCACCACCGGCGCGCCCATCATGGAAATCGTGCCCCTGACCGACGAGGTGCTGATCGAGACCCGCATCAAGCCGGCCGAGGTCGGCTATTTGCGCGTCGGCCAGAAGGCCAAGGTCAAGCTGCAGGGCTTTGACTACAACATCTACGGCGGCCTGGAGGGCCGGGTCGAGTACATCAGCCCCGATGCCCTGGGAGAGTCCGACAAAGCCGGAGGCTCGGGCCGCTACTACCGCGCCCTGGTGCGCTCCGAGCGCAGCACCTTGCGCTACAAGGGCGAGGCGGTGCAGGTGATCCCGGGCATGAGCGCCACGGTGGAGATCAAGACCGGCGAGCGCTCGGTGCTGAGCTTCCTGCTGCGCCCCATGCTCAAGGCCCGCGAGGCGATGAGCGAACGCTGAGCAGGCGCTGAGCAAACGCTGAGCAAACGCTGAGCTCTGAGCCTCGCCGAGGCATGGGCGGGAACCGTCGATTTGCGGCGTCATGCGAGCGCTGTTCCAGGCTTTGTGACGGGGCCGCTGTGATGAAGTAGCGGTCATGCTGACCGAACCTCTTCAAACCGCCTCGCGCACCGCTGCTGGCCGAGCACGGCGCCATGTTTTGCCTCGGCTGTTGCCATGCCTGGCTGGCCTGGCGCTGGCGCTGGGCAGCTGCGGTGGCGCGCTCAGTGCACCTGCCGCCAAGGCGAGCGCCAGAAACCCCGCGAAAGCGGCACCGGCGCCCGCAGCGCCTGCCGCGGCAGAGAAACCGGCCAACCAAAGCCAGTGCGGCGAAGAAGATGCCTTGCCCAGCAGCAGCGGCCGCGATGCCCGCATGGTGGACACCCAGTTCATCGACCCGCGCAGCCAGTTGCAAGAGCTGGTGGACCTGACCCTCAAGCGCAGCCAAGCCCTGGGTGCGGCCAATATGCTGGCCCAGGCCGCCCGCTTGGATTGGGAGGAGGCGCGCGCCGCCCGCCTGCCGCAGGTCAACCTCGCAGGCAGCCTGTCCAATGTCGGCGTCAAGGCCGGCGATCTGCCGGTCAGCCACGGCAACCAGGGCCGCGCCAGCCTCACCGTCAGCGCGCCGCTCTACGACTTCGGCCGCAACAGCATGCTGGCCAGTTGGCGCAGCCAACTGGCTGAATCGGCCCGCCTGGGCCTGGTGAGCTCCGAGCAGCAGTTGGCCCTGCAGACCGTTTCCCTGGCCATGGATCGCAGCCGCTACCAGCTGCAAGGCCAGGTCTACGCCCAGTACGTGCGCAAGATGTCCTGCCTGGTGGAGGCGCTGGACACCATCGTCAAGGCCGACCGCGGCCGCGCCAGCGAACTGGTGCAGGCGATCAAGAACCGCCAGCAAGCCGAGCTGTCGGTGCAGCAGACGCAATCCGCCCTGGTGCAGACCGAGGCCCGCTTGCGCCGCCTGGTCGGTGACAACCTGCCGCCGAGCGCCAGCTATTCGGCCCTGCTGACCCAGGTGCCGGATCTGGAAGAGATGCAGCGCGATGTGGTCAGCGCGCCCGATGTAGCCCAGCTCGACGCCCAGGCCAAGGCCCAGTCCAGCTATGCCGATTCGGTGGCGGCGGGCTTCAAGCCGCAGATCAATGTCACCGGCACCGGCGCGGCCATTGCGGGCTTCGGCAAGGGCGCCGAATGGTCGGCCGGGCTGAGCGTGTCGATGCCGATCTACAACGCCACGGCCGAGCCGGCGATCAACTCGGCCCGAAAGCGCGCCGAGGCCGCACGCCTGCAGCGCGAAGACGCCATCGAGGCGCGGCGTTACCGCCTGATCGACATCCACGAGTCGGCGGTGTCGTCCTTCGACCGCGCGCGCCGCATTGTCGACATCCTGCGCAACAGCGACCGCCTGCGCGTGTCCACCTTGCAGCAGTGGCAGCAGCTGGGCCGGCGCTCGCTGTTTGATGTGATGGGCAGCGAGTCCGACTACTTCTCGTTGCGGGTGGCCCATGTCAACGCCTTGTTCGATGGGCAGCAGGCCGTGGCCATGATGTGGTCCATGGGCCGGGGCGTGATGACGCCGCTGCGCTGAACGGCCTCTTGCATCTCCGACTGACACAATCCCGCCCATGACGACGCCCACCGCTCGACGCCCCCGCCTGGTCATCTACACCGTGCTCACGGGCTCCAAGGAGCCGCTGGGCGACCCGCTGGCCGAGCTGGAACATCCGCGCGAGGACACCGATCTCGAGATTGGCTTTGTCTGCTTCACCGACAACCGCGCGCTGCGCAGCTCGGTCTGGGAGTTCCGTTACCTCGACGACACGCCGCTGCCGCCCGAGAAGCTCTCGCGCCGCCCCAAGGCCTTGCCGCATGAGTACCTGCCCGATTGGGAGTACAGCCTCTACGTCGACAACATCGTGCGCTTCAAGCGCATGCCGCGTGCGGCCGATCTGCAGTGCGCCAGCCCCTATGCCTTTCGCACCTTCCGCCATACCACGCGCAGCAACCCGCGTCAGGAGGCCGAGGCCATCGTGCAGCTGGGCTATGAGTCGGTCGAGCGGCTCAGCACCCAGCTGGATTTCTACGCCAGCCGCATGCCGGTCAGCGACATCACACCGCTGAGCACGTGCACCGTCATCCTGCGTCAGCACATGCACCCGGTGCTGGTGAAGTTCGGCGTCATCTGGTGGGAGCAGATCCTGAACTTCTGCAAGCGCGACCAGATGTCGTTTGATTTCGCCATCCACTGCGCCCAGGCCCAGATCGACTACCTGCCCGGGCTCAAGCATGACAATGACCTGATTCAGAACAGCGCCAACATCCAGCCCAACCGCGTGCACGCCAACTTCGATGCGGTGCGCTACGCCTGGATGCACCGCCAGGACCCGGCCGCGCGCGCCAACCCGCGCCAGCATTACCTGGACCATGGCCGTTTCGAGGGCCGC
>JAIXSD010000099.1 GCA_027484885.1 Rubrivivax sp. | reverse complement strand
CTGCAGCTGGGCGACGATCTGGCGGCGCAGGATGCGCACGCCTTTCTCGTCCATTCCAAATTCCTGAGCCAGAAGTTCGGCCCGCAAGGCCTGGACGCCCCGGCACTCAACACCGCCCCCGAGGAGCGCAAGCCATGAACTCTCCGTCCACCGCCAGCCCCGCTGCGACGACGCCCGCCTTCCAGCTGCAGCCACCCGAGGTGATTCACCCGGTGGCCGCCGAGGCCACGCGCGAGGCCGTGCCGCTCAAGCCCGAGCTGGCCCAGCAGGTCGACGCCCAGGTGCTGCAGTTCATCGACGCCCTGGCCCGCGAAGACCTGCACAGCGAGGCCTTCAAGCAGCGCCTGGACAGCGCCTTCGCCCTGGGCAAGGAGGAAATCTCCAACGCGTCTTCGCTGATGCAGGGCCGCTTCATGAATCGCAACTTTGCGGGCATCGAAGACACGCCGGCCTACAAGGCGATTGCCGAGATCCGCGCCCAGCTCGACGAGCTCAACCCCGGCGCTGACGGAGACCTGCTGCAGCCGCGCAAGCTGCTGGGCATCATCCCCTTCGGCAACAAGCTGGAGGCCTACTTCCGCAAATACCAGAGCGCGGCCGAGCAGCTCAAGACCTCGATGGGCCAGCTCTACGCCGCCCGCGATGACATGCAAAAAGATGTGATCGACATCGAGGCCACCCGTGCCAAGCTTTGGGACGCGATGCAGAAGCTGGCCGCGGCCGCCCGCTTTGCCGGCGCGCTGGACAGCCAGCTGGCCGACAAAGTGCAGGCCCTGGAGCTCAGCGACCCGCAGCGCGCCCAGGCCCTGCGCCAGGAAGTGCTGTTCTATGCGCGCCAGAACCTGCAGGACATCCAGACCCAGCAAGCCGTCTGTGTGAACGGTTATCTGGCGCTCGATGTGCTCAAAAAGACCGGCCGCGAAATGATCAATGGCTGCACCCGCGTGGCCACCACCGGCATGAGCGCCCTGGCCGTGGCCCAGACCGTGGCGCGTGCCACCGGCAACCAGATCCAGGTGATGGAGATGCTGCAAGGCGTCAACGCCACCATCGGCAACCTCATCAGCGAGACCGGCCGCGCACTCAACCAGCATGTCGAGCAGACCACCCAGTTCGCGCAGAACCCCATGCTGGGCATCGACAAGATGAAAGAGATGTTCAACCAGACCTTCCAGGCCATGGACGCGATGGACAACTTCCGCGCCAAGGCCATTGATGTGATGGGCCAGAACAATGCCATCCTGAAGAGCGAGCTGGCCCGCGCCGAAACCTATGTCGATCGGGTGCGCCAGCAGCGCGCGCGCGAAGCAGCCGGGGGCTGAAGGGCGCTGACCCCCCCGGGCCTTGTCGAAGCGCGGGTTCTCGGTCTTCGCGCTCCTGCATGCGGCCATCGCAGGCCAGGCCCCTAGGGTTTGCCAGAAGCTGCTTCGTGTGACGTGGCGCGCTGGCGCTGCGGGCATCCGCCCTCCCAGCGGGCGGTCTCCCGGGCATAGCATGAAATCGCAAGTCCAATCGGCGCTGTGCTTTCGGCGCTGTGCCGGCCGGGCTTGAGATGTGCTCATTCCGGCGCGCCTGATCTCTTCTTCGTTCAGGGCGCGACCGACCACAACAGCAAGACTGCAAGGGACCGTATCACCATGTTCACCCGCACCTGCTCTGACTCGCGGCGCGCTCACGCCCCGCTCCATCGCCTGGCCCTGGCGGCCGCCCTGATCTGCGCCGCGGCTGGCGCGCACGCCGAAGTGTTCACCGGCGACACCAGCAATGGCGACATCTGGAACCGCCCGTTCGCCAGCTTCTCGGGCCTGTCCACGGCCGGCACCGGCGTCAAGTACGAGGTCCTGCCCTTCACCGTGTCGGTGACCGGTGCCTACGATTTCCTGAACACCGCGGCGGCCAACTGGGACAACTTCACCTTCGTCTACAAAGACGCCTTCAACGCGGCCACGCCCCTGGTCAACGGCGTGATTGGCAATGACGACCGGCCCAGCATTGGCTTGTCGGGCTTCAGCGTCAATCTGACGGCCGGCACCAACTACTTCTTCATCACCACCGGTTTCGATCCCGGTGACTTTGGCGCCTACAGCCTGACCGTCACCGGCCCCGGCAGCGTCATCAGCGCGCCAGTGCCCGAGCCCGCCACTTACGGCCTGATGGCCCTGGGTCTGTTTGCCGTGGGCCTGGCGGCGCGCCGTGGCCGCCGTGCGGACTGATTGAATCGTTCGTTCCGCAACGCCTCAACATTCAAGCAGCCTTCGGGCTGCTTTTTTCATTTTGCTGCGGCGCGGCGCGGCGCGGCTCGGGCTCAGCGGCTGGGCAGGTCCTGAAAGCTCGGCGTCAGGGCCTGGGCATGGTGCATCAGCATCCACGGGTCATGCCGGCTTTTCAGCGCGCGCAGCCGCGGCAGGTCCGGGCCGTAGTAGGCCTGGGCCCATTGCGGCAATTCGAGATCGGCATAACCCTGGTAGGCCCGGCCATTGCCGGCGGCGGCCACCGTTGCCCGTGAGGCTTGCGCCCAGCGCCGTGCGTGGGCGCGCAGCTCGGCGCTGGAGCGCGCACCCACCACCGCGGTGTGGCGAATCATGAACTGCGCGTCGCGGTGGCTGAAGGCGCAGTCGGCCTGCGATCGCTCGCCCGCCGCCGCGCTGTAGGCGCCGCCCCAGGGGATGAACTCCAGTTCCCGATGCTGGGCATAGCGGCGGTCGGCGGCGAAGTGGGCGAGCAAATCCGCAATCGCGTGGGTCGACAGGCTTTGCGCGAAAAAGCCCGATTTGGTGAACTGGTAGCCGTGCTCGCGGTAGGGCTGGCTGGGCTGCCAGGCGGGCTCGCAGCGCCGGTCCAGCCGGCCGCACAAATAACTGGCCGCGGCCGCGGCCGGCAGGCGCCATTCGCAAAAGGCCTCGGCCAGGCTGCCCAGGGCCTGGCGCCAGGGGGCCAGCAGGGCCGGCACCTCTTCGGCCTCGGCCAGCACCACGCCGAAGAGCTCGATCTGCGGCGGGCCCTCGTCCGCATCCTCGGGGTCATCGCTGGCGCTCAAGGCCAGCTCCAGATTCACGCGCGGGTCCGCCGCCGCCGCCAAGGCCTGCCAGGCCTCGATCACGGCCGCCGCGGAGTCCCAGGGCCAGCGCGCGTGGACCACATTGAGGGCCTGGGCCGGCTGGGTGTCGAAGAGCAGCTCGGTGACCACGCCGAACTGCCCGGCGCCCGCGCCCCGCAAGGCCCAGAACAGATCGGCATGGTGATGCGCGCTGGCCTCGACCAGATCGCCGCCAGGCAAGGCCACACGCAGGGCCTGCACCTGCTCACAGACCAGGCCGTGGCGCCGCCCCAGCAGGCCGAAGCCGCCCACCAGGGCCAGGCCTCCCAGGGCCACACCAGGGCAGCCGCCGGTGGGCAGCAGGCGGCCGCGCGAAGTCAGAAAGGCGCTGGCCTCGCCGGCGCCGACGCCGGGCCCGGCGCGCAGGCCTTGCAGGTTCAGCTCCATGCGGCGGAGCTCACTGAGATCCAGCACCACCTCGGCATGACTGGACAGGTCGGCAAAGCAATGGCCACCGCTGCGCACCGCAAAGCCCTGCTCGTGCCGGGCCAGGAACTCCAGCGCCCGGCGCACATCGCTCTCGCTGCGGGCGCGCAGCCACAGCGCCGAGCTGGGCAAGGGCCGGCCTGCCGCGGCCAGTTGCTTGCCCACGCCGATCTCGGCCCGTTCTCCGGGCTGGAAGACATGACCCTGCCAGCGCTGCAAAAGCGGTGACCAATCGAGCGCCTGCACGCTGCGCGCTTCAGCCATGGCTCGTCGCGACGCCCGCGTCCGGCAGCGCGTGCAGTGTGTTTTGCAAGCGCACCAGCTCGGCATAGCGGCCGTTCAAGGCCATCAGCTCCTCGTGCCGGCCTTGCTCGACCAGGCGGCCGCGCTCCATGAAGAAGATGCGGTCGGCCGCGCGCACGCTGGCCAGGCGGTGCGTGATCAGCACCACGGTGCGGCCTGCGGCCAGCTGGCGCAGCGAGTCGTAGACGGCCGCTTCGGCGCGCGCGTCCAGCGGCGCGGTGGGCTCGTCCCAGATCACCAGGGGCGCATCGCGGAACAGGCCGCGCGCTACCGCCAGACGCTGCCACTGGCCGCCCGACAGATCCTGGCCACCGCGGAAGTAACGCGACAGCACCGTGTCCCAGCCCTGGGGCAGGCCGGCGATCACCTCGTCGGCGCGGGCGCTGCGGGCGGCGGCCCGCAGGGCGCGGTCCTCAGGGTCCGGGCGGGTGTGGCGGCCGATGCGCACATTGTCGCGGGCGCTGCGCGGCCAGCGCACGGGGTCCTGCAGCACCATGGCGATGCGTTCGGCACGGCTCTCGGGTTCGAAGCCGGCCATGTCCTGCCCATCCCAGCAGATGCGACCCCGGTCGGGTTGATAGAGCCCGGCCAGCAGCTTGGCCAGGGTGGTTTTGCCACTGCCGTTCTCGCCGACCAGGGCCACGGTCTGGCCGGGCTGAATCTCCAGGTCGATGCCTTGCAGCACCGGCCGACCGGGCTGGTAGGCAAAGCTCAGGTCCTCCACCCGTATCGTGCCGGGCTGGGCGGGGGCGGGCCGGGCGCCTTGCGGGCAGGCCGGCCGGCGTTGCTCGGCCTGGCGAAGAAAGTCCTGGTAGTCGGCGATGTAGAGGCTTTTCTCGAACAGCTCGTGGGCCGCGCGGGTCAGGCGCTCGAGGGCGGCGCTGGCGCTGCGCAGGGCCAGCACGGCGGTGCCGGCCGCCGCCAGGGGTAGGGCGCCGGCCTGCAGCAAGAGGCCCAGCCCGGCCAGCGTGAGCGCCAGGCCAGCCGCGGCCAGCCAGCGACCCTGGCTCTGGCGCCGCGCTTCGGCCAGGCCCAGGCTCACAAGATGGTCGCGCAGGGCATCGGCGCTGCGCGCATAGGCCTCGATCACAAAGTCGGGCGCCTGCTGGGCGCGGATCTCGGCCGCCGCCTCGCGCTGGGTGGCCAGCTCGGCCATCATCTCGGTTTCGCGGCTGAGGCGCACCGTGGCGGCCATGCTGGCGTACTGCAAACGGGCCGCGCTCCAGACCGCCCAGGCCTGCGGCATCAGCACCAGCCCCAGCAGCGCTGGCAGCAGGGCATGCAGCCAGGCCAGGGCCAGCAGGGCAGCCAGCACCGCGATGGCGCCGGCCAGCAGCTCCAGCGCGCACTCAAGCGCGCCTTCCAGGTGCAGCACACCGCGGTCGCGGGCGCGGTGCAGTTGGTCATAGAAACCGGCATCGTCAAAAGCCGCCAGGTCCACCTGCAGGCTGGCCCGGAACAGGCGCTCCTCGGCCAGCCGGCGCAGCTGGGGCACGAGATGGGCACGCGCCCGCGCACT
Source organism: Rubrivivax sp. (assembly GCA_027484885.1). Lineage (GTDB taxonomy): Bacteria > Pseudomonadota > Gammaproteobacteria > Burkholderiales > Burkholderiaceae_C > Paucibacter_A. The sequence goes on along the minus strand of JAIXSD010000099.1, from coordinate 429 downwards.
GGCGCTCTCCAGGGCCAGACCCAGGGCCAGCAGGCCGGCCAGGGCCAGCAGATCGGGCAGGGCCGCCTGCAGGCGCTCGGCCGCGCTGCCGCTGGCCAGCAGGGGCTCTAGCACCCGGGTGCTCATCAGCAGGGCACCGGCGCTGAGCGCGCCGACCAGCAGCTGGCTCAGCAACAGACCTGCACCGGCCCGAGGGGCAGCCGTGCGCAAGAGCTGCCAGAGCGGCACCGCGGCCTGGGCCAGGCGCCCCAGCAGGCGGGCCGCGCTCAGGCCGCCATTTCCACCTCCAGGGCGGGCGGCATCGGCCTCGTCCTGCAGGCGCCAGTAGGGGCGCTCCAGTTCCTGCGCCAAGCCCGGCTCGGCGCTGAGCGCGTCGCCGCTCATGCCGTGGCCGGGATCAGGATGGAGGGCAGGCGGCTGTCCGGGTGG
>JAIXSD010000687.1 GCA_027484885.1 Rubrivivax sp. | reverse complement strand
GTCTGGACCTTGGATTCAGCCATGGGCTTGGCATTGGCCGAGGGGTTGGTCGGAGCCGTCTGGGTCACCGGACGGGTTTCCACCGGCGCCGGCTCATCCAGCTTCACGGCGGAGCTGCAACCCGCCAGAGCGGCAGCGGCCAAGAGGGACAGAGCAAAACGCGTCATCTTCATGAAAAGCACTCCTGTTTTGATCGAAAAGATCGGTCTTGAAAAAAATCCGCCGCTAACCGGTCCGGTCGGCGCATTGACAACTGCGAATTGTCATACAGCTTGCGCAGGTTTCGAGCGACAGAACTGCAAAGAAATCAACGACCGAAAGGTCCCCAGGTCGGTTCTCGCACATCGGCAAGCGAAGAAATCAATTTCGCCTTGATGCGGCCGTCCAGCGTGCTGGTCATCAGCACATCGCGGCCGCCCGAGCGGGTGGCATAGACGATCAGGCGGCCGTTGGGCGAGAAGCTCGGGCTTTCGTCATCGCTGCCATCGCTGATCTGCTGCACCACGCCGGAGCCCAGGTCCATCACGCAGATGCGGAACTGGCTGCCGTTCAAGCGGGTGACAAAAGCCAGGCTGCGGCCATCCGGGCTGACCGAGGGGCTGATGTTGTAGTTGCCGCTGAAGGTGACGCGCTCGGGCGAGCCGCCGCCTACCGCCACGCGGTAGATCTGCGGGCTGCCGCCGCGGTCGCTGACGAAATAGATGGAGCGGCCGTCGGGCGCGAACACCGGCTCGGTGTCGATGGCCGAGCTCTGCGTCAGGCGGCGCACACCGCTGCCATCGCGGTTCATCACGAAGAGCTGTGAGCCACCTTCGCGCGACAGGGTCAGCACCACCGACTCGCCATCGGGCGAGAAGGCCGGTGCGCTGTTGCTGCCGCGGAAATCGGCCAGCTTGCGGCGGCGGCCGGTCTGCAAGTCCTGCACCCAGACCACGGCTTTGCGGGTCTCGAAGGACACATACGCCAGCTCACGGCCATTGGGCGACCAGGCCGGCGAGATGATGGGCTCGGGGCTGGCCAGGGCGACCTGGCCGCCCTCGCCGTCGGCATCGGTGATGCGCAGGCTGTAGCGGCCGCCGGCGCGGGTGACATAGGCCATGCGGGTGGCGAACACGCCGCGCTCACCGGTCAGCTTCTGGTAGATGGTGTCGGCGATGCGGTGGGCGGCCAAACGAACATCCTCAGCGGTGACGGCATGGGCTTCGCCGCCCAGGTCGGCGCCCTTGACCACATCCCAGAGCTTGTAGCGCAAATCGAAGCGGCCATCGGCCAGGCGGCTGACGGAGCCGGCGGCCAGGGCATCGGCCTGCTTGCCGCGCCACTCGCTCCAGTTGGGCGCGCTGCCTTCGAACAGGCCCGGCGCGGCATCGATGATCTTGAACTGGCCGCTGCGCTCCAGATCGGCACGGATGATGGCGGCCACGGCCTGGCCACTGGCCGACTCGTCACGGAAATCCGGCAAGGCAATTGGCAGCTGCGAGCCACCGACGCCGGAGATTTCCACCCGGAACTGGGCCAGGGCAGGCGCGGCCGCAACGGCGGCGGACACGGCAGACACGGCAGCCGCCCGCTGCAAAAGGACTCGACGCGAAAAAAGATCGGACATGGAAGCGCTCATGAAGAACAAATCTTGGGGCCCAGGCGCAGGCCGCGGGCATTGGTCGGGATTTTGCCTGAGGGCAGCGGAAGCAAGCCACAGCCCGGGCGATGTAGCGCCTGACGGCACGGGCGGCATCGCTCAGAGCAGCACGATGTCGTAGTGCTCGGTCTGGTTGGTCGGCTCGGCGGTCAAGGAGATCGGCTTGCCGATGAAATCCGACAGGCCGGCCAGATGCTGGCTTTCTTCATCGAGCAGCATCTCCACCACATTGGCAGCGGCCACGACGCGGAACTCCTTGGGCGAGAACTGGCGCGCCTCACGCAGGATCTCGCGCATGATGTCGTAACACACCGTGCGCGCGGTCTTGACCTGGCCGCGGCCTTCGCAAGTCGGGCAGGGTTCGCAAAGCATGCGCGAAAGCGACTCACGGGTGCGCTTGCGCGTCATTTCGACCAGGCCCAGCTGGGTGAAGCCGCCCAGGGTGACCTTGGTGCGGTCGCGGCTGAGCTGCTTGCGGAACTCGGTCAGCACGGCCGACTTGTGTTCTTCGCGCGTCATGTCGATGAAGTCAACGATGATGATGCCGCCCAGATTGCGCAGGCGCAGCTGGCGCGCGATGGCACCGGCCGCTTCGAGGTTGGTCTTGAAAATGGTGTCGTCGAAATTGCGCGCGCCAACAAAGCCGCCGGTGTTCACATCGACCGTGGTCATGGCCTCGGTCTGGTCGAAGATCAGATAGCCGCCCGACTTCAGATCGACGCGCCGCGCCAGCGCGCGGCTCAGCTCGGCATCGATGTTGTTGAGGTCGAAGATGGGGCGTTCACCGCGGTAGTGCTCGAGCTTGGCCGTGGCCGCCGGCATGAAGGTCTCGCCGAAAGCGTGCAACACGTCGTACTGCAGCTTGGAATCGATGCGGATGGAGCCGGTGCGCTCGCTGGTCAGGTCGCGCAGCACCCGCTCGACCAGGCTCAAGTCCTGGTGCAGCAAGGTGCCCGGCGGCGAATTGAAGGCGCGTTCGCGGATCGCGGCCCAGGCCTTGCGCAGATAGGCAATGTCCGAGGCCAGCTCCTCGTCGCTGGCATCCTCGGCATTGGTGCGCAGGATGAAGCCTCCACCACCGCCCTCCTCCGGCTTGCCAACCAAGGCTTGCATGCGCGCGCGCAGCTGCTCGCGCGCCTCGTGCGAGCCGATCTTTTGCGAGATGCCGATGTGATCGTCCTGCGGCAGGAACACCAGCATGCGCCCGGCGATGCTGATCTGACTGGACAGGCGCGCTCCCTTGGTGCCGATCGGGTCCTTGATGACCTGCACGGTCAAGGTTTGCCCCTCGAAGACCAGGCGCTCGATCGGCGTGGCCACGCCGGCCTCGCCGTGGTGGTTGCGCCCGGCCTGGGTGCCGGTCAGATGAAGATCGGCGACATGCAAAAAGGCCGCACGCTCCAGACCGATGTCGATGAAGGCCGATTGCATGCCAGGCAGCACCCGGGCCACCTTGCCCGAGTAGACATTGCCCACCAGGCCGCGCTCCAAGGTGCGCTCGACGTGGAGCTCTTGCACCGAACCGTTTTCCACCACGGCCACGCGCGTCTCTTGCGGCGACCAGTTGATCAGGATGTCTTCCATGGCGTCTCGTCTCAATCCTCGGATGCTGTCGCAAATGCAGTTGCAAGTGCTGTTGCATGAGGGCCGTGAAACGCTCGGGCCTTCATGCGACAAGACTCGTCGTGGGGTCTTCGGCGCCGCGGCTCGCGGGGAACGAACTTCAGAAGCGCCAGCCCCAGGCGCTCAACAATTGCGCGGTCTCAAACAGGGGCAGGCCCATGATGCCTGAATAGCTGCCCTCGATGCGCGAAATCCAGGCCGCCGCCTGACTTTGTATCGCATAGGCGCCCGCTTTGCCGAAGGGCTCGCCGCTGTCCACATAGCGGCGCAGGGCGTCCTCGGTCACCGGGGCGAACTCGACTTCGGAAACATTGAGCGCGGCCTCGCGCCGCCCGTCTTGCCCCACGGCCACCGCCGTGATCACACGGTGGCGGCGCCCGGCCAGCAGACGCAAGGTGCGCAGCGCGTCCTCGGCATCGGCTGGCTTGCCCAGAATCTGCTGGTCCACCGCCACCGTGGTGTCGGAGCACAGCACCGGGGCTTCGGGCAGGCCGCGTGCGGCACGGCGCTGCAGGGCGGCGTCCAGCTTGGCTTGAGTGACGCGCGCCACATACGCCTCGGGGGCTTCGCCGGGCCAGACCGCCTCCAGGGCCTCCGCATCCTCCTCGGGCCCGGGCAGCAAGAGCTCATGGCGAACGCCCAGTTGCTCCAGCAGTTGGCGGCGACGCGGGCTTTGTGAAGCGAGGTAAATGAAAAGACTGGGGCTGCTCATTCGCGGTGGTAGGGGTGGCCGGTCATCACGGTCCAGGCACGGTACAGGCCTTCGGCCAGCAGGACGCGGGCGAAGGCATGGGGCAAGGTCAGGTCGGACAGGCGCAGGGTTTCATCGGCCGTGGCCTTGAGATCCGGATGCAGGCCATCGGGGCCGCCGATGAAGAGGGCCGCATCGCGGCCCTCGCCCATCCAGAGCTGCATGCGCTCGGCCAGCTGCTTGCTTGTGCGGCGCTCGCCACGCTCGTCGAGGATGATGCGGCGCACGCCCTTGGGGCAGGCGGCCTCCAGGCGCTGCGCCTCGGCCGCCATCAGCTGCTCGGCCGTTTTGCTGCCCCGGGTTTCGGCCTTGACGACCTTGAGCTCCAGGCGCATCTCGGGCGGAAAGCGCTTGGCAAAGTCCTCATACGCGGTATCCGCCCAGGCCGGCTGAC
>JAIXSD010000227.1 GCA_027484885.1 Rubrivivax sp. | reverse complement strand
TTTGGCTACAAGATGTCGGCCGAGAAGGCCTACTCCACCGACTCCAACCTGCTGGGCGCCACCCACGAAGCCAAGGACCTGGAGCACCTGAACAGCGGCATCCGCATCGTCAACCCCATCATGGGCGTGGCCTTCTGGCGCGAGGACGTGGTGGTCAAGCACGAAGAAGTCACCGTGCGCTTTGAAGAAGGCATGCCGGTGGCGCTCAACGGTGTCGAGTACAGCGACCCGGTGGCCCTGCTGCTGGAAGCCAACCGCATCGGCGGCCGCCACGGCCTGGGCATGAGCGACCAGATCGAGAACCGCATCATCGAAGCCAAGAGCCGCGGCATCTACGAAGCCCCGGGCCTGGCCCTGCTGCACATCGCCTACGAGCGTCTGGTCACCGGCATCCACAACGAAGACACCATCGAGCAGTACCGCATGAACGGCCTCAAGCTGGGCCGCCTGCTCTACCAAGGCCGCTGGTTCGACCCTCAAGCCATCATGCTGCGTGAGACCGCGCAGCGCTGGGTGGCCCGCGCCGTGACCGGCGAGGTGGCGATCGAGCTGCGCCGCGGCAACGACTACTCGCTGCTGGACACCAAGAGCCCCAACCTGACCTACAAGCCCGAGCGCCTGTCCATGGAAAAGGTCGAAGACGCGCCCTTCTCGCCGGCCGACCGCATCGGCCAGCTGACCATGCGCAATCTGGACATCGTCGACACCCGCGCCAAGCTGATGACCTACACCCAGGCCGGTCTGCTGACCCCGGGCCACAGCGGCAACCTGCCGCAGCTGCAACAGGCCAAGACCGAAGGCGGCGACAGCCGCTGAGCGCCAGCGCCCATTCAGTCTCCGTCTGCCTCCTCAGCGCCCCTGGCCCGATGACGATGCGTGCGCGCCGCTTGCTTGCTTCGCCCTGCCCGGCTTCCTTGAAACGAAGCCGAGGCCGCGATCTTTGGCGCAGCTTTGTCGCCCTGAGTTTGCTCACCGCCAGCCTGGCCGCCTGGAGCCAGGCCACGCCGCCGGCCGGCATCAAGGTCGGCATCAAGGTCGACCAAGCGGCCAGCGCCGCGGACAGCAAGCCGGCGGCCAAAGCGCCGGTGCTGCTGACCATCAGCGGCGCGCTCAAGGCCGGGCCTGGCAAGACGGTGCAGCTGGATCTGGCCCAGCTCAGCGCCCTGCCTCAGCAGCAGCTGCACACGCAGACCCCCTGGTACCCGGCCCCACGCACCTTCAGCGGCCCGCTGCTGCAGGACGTGTTGAACCTGGTGGGCGTGCAGGGACAGACCCTGGAGGCGCGGGCCATCAATGACTACAAGGTCAGCATCCCGGTCAGCGACGCCGCGCGTTTCAAACCCGTGCTGGCCCTGCAGATCGATGGCAAGCCGATCGCTTTGCGAGACAAAGGGCCGCTCTTCATCGTCTACCCCTACGACAGCGATCCGCAGCTGCGCAGCAGCGTCTACTACAGCCGCTCCATCTGGCAACTGAAGGCCTTGGAGGTCCGGTGAGCAGCAGCCCCAGCACCCAGAGCGCCGGCCAACGCCGCCGCTGGCGCATCCTCTTGCTGGCCATGGCCGGTTTGCTGGTGCTGGTGCTGGGATCGGTGGGGGTGCTGCAGGCCCGCCAATACCTGCTGCTCAATTCCACCCGCACCTACCAGGACGACTACATGATCTGGAGCCTGTTCCAGTTCGAAGTCGAATCCCTGCGCCTGCGCCTGGCCCTGGAAGACGCCGAGCACCGTTCGGACGAGGTGGACCCCGATCAGGTGGAGCAGCGCTACGAGATCTTCGTCAGCCGCCAGGGCCTGATCGAGGGTGAGCATGCCACCCTGGTGCTGCGCGACCACCCGGACTATCAAAAAACCCTGGACCGCAGCAAGCGCTTCGTCGCCTGGGCCGACGCCCTGCCGCTGAATGCCGCCTGGGTGCGCCAGCAAACCGAGCAGGGCCGTGCCGGCCCGGAGCTGCGCGAGGCCCTGGCCCAGCTGCAAGGCCTGTCGGACGCGGTGCGCGAGCTGTCGCTGACGGCCTCCCACCATGTCGCCGCCCAGGTGGATGAGCGCAACCGGCTGGTGCGCGAGCAGTCGCGCATGAGCTTGTGGCTGACGGGTTTGCAGTGCGCGCTGAGCCTGGGCCTGGCCGCCCTGGTGCTGCGCCAGTTCCGGCGCCTCAACCGCTACGGCCAGGACCAGCATGCCCTGGCCGAGCGACTGCAGCAGGCGCAAAGCGAGGCCGAGGCCGGCAGCCGGGCCAAGAGCGTGTTCCTGGCCAATATGAGCCATGAGCTGCGCACGCCCATGCACGGCTTGCTGGGCATGCTGGACCTGCTCAAGGACACGCCGCTGTCGCCCTCGCAGAAAAGCCAGCTGCGCGCCGCGCACGACTCCAGCCGCCACTTGTTGACGGTGCTGAATGACATCCTCGACGTCTCAAAGATGGAAGCTGGCGGCATCCACATCCAGCCCGAGCCGGTGCATCTGCCACGTCTGCTGCAAGAGCTGGACGAACTGAGCCGCCCTCAGGCCCTGACCAAATCGCTGGACTTGCAGCTGCAAGCCGATGCCGATGTGCCCGCCTGGGTCAGCGCCGACCCGACCCGGCTGCGCCAGATCCTGCTCAATTTGCTCAGCAATGCGCTGAAGTTCTCTGAACAAGGCCAGGTGCGCCTGCACCTCAGCCGCCAGGAAGACATGCTGGGCCAGACCCTGCTGAGATTCGAAGTCAGCGACACCGGCATGGGCATGGACGGCGACACCCAGACCCGCTTGTTCCAGCGCTTCAGCCAGGGCGACACCACCCGCTCACGCCGCTTTGGCGGCACCGGCCTGGGCCTGGAGATCTCGCGCAATCTGGCGCGCGCCATGGGCGGCGACATCTCGGTCAGCAGCGTGCTGGGCCAGGGCTCGACCTTCACCGTCGACCTGCCCCTGGTCAGCTGCGCCGCGCCCAGCGCCGAACAGGCCGGCGCCAACAAAGCCGCAATCAGCAACGAGCACAAGCCTCTGCGTATCCTGGTTTCGGAAGACCATGCGACCAACCGCGCCTACTTGCAGGCGGTGCTGGAGCGCCTGGGCCACCCGGCCTTTTTCTGCGAGAACGGCCACGAAGCCTTGCACGCCCTGGCCAGCCAGGACTTCGATCTGGTGCTGATGGACCTGCACACACCCGTGATGGACGGTTATGCCGCCACCCGCGCCATGCGCCGCCTACCGGCGCCGAAATGCCAGGTGCGCATCATCGCCCTCTCGGCCGACGCCTTTGACGAGTCACGCCAGCGCGCGCTGCAAGCCGGCATGGATGACTTCTTGCCCAAACCCATCGGTGTAGAAGCTTTGGCGCAGGCCCTGAACCAGCACGCGCAAAGCCTGGCGGCAAAGCACTGCCTGGCCCCTGCCGCCGACTTGCCACCGAACGTAGAGACGGCCCCGGCGCCCGCCGCCGATGAGCCAGGCCTCAACCCGCAAGCCCTGGCCGATCTGCGCCAGATGCTGCCGGCCAGCACCGTGCGCCAGCTCTATGCCAGCTACCTGGCCAGCCTGGAGCGCACACGCGCCGATCTGCAAGCCGGCCTGAGCGGCCGCAACCAACGCCAGCTTGGCGAGGCCGCGCATGGGGTCAAGGGGGCGGCGGCGAACCTGGGCTTCCAGTTGGTGGTGCAACCCGCCTTGCAACTGGAGCAAAGCGCCAAGGCCTTGCAGCAAGACCAGCGCGCGGTGGACTGGCCCTCGGTCGAAGCGCAAACCCAGCAGCTGCTGGCCGCGCTCAGCCGCAGCGAAGCGCTGTGCCGCGAGCAAGACCTGGCCTGAGCCCTGCCGTGCAGCGGCCGCCGACTCCGCCCGGCCTGGCTCAGAGCAAGACCGGCTCAGGCTCCAGGCGAATGCCGAAACGGCCGTAGACGCTTTCCTGAATCGCCCGCGCCAGGGTCACCACCTCGGCGCCACGCGCCTCACCACGGTTGACCAGCACCAGGGCCTGTTTTTCATACACGGCCGCGCCGCCCACTGTCTTGCCCTTCCAGCCGCAGGCATCGATCATCCAGCCGGCCGCCAGCTTGATGCTGCCGTCCGGCATGGGGTAGTGAACGATGCCGGGATCGCGGCCGATGATGTCGCGGCATTGCTCGGGCGTGACCACCGGGTTCTTAAAGAAGCTGCCGGCATTGCCGATCACGGCCGGATCGGGCAGCTTGGCGCGGCGGATGGCGCAGACCCAGTCGAAGATCTGGCGCGGCGTCGGGGCGCTGATGCCGGTTTCGGCCATCTTGCGCTCCAGCTCCAAATAACCCAGCACCGGCTGCCAGGGCTTGGGCAGGCGCAGGCGCACCGAGGTGATCACGCTCTTGCCGGCCAGGCCGCCCGGGCCGCTTTGCTTGAACACGCTGTCGCGGTAAGCCAGCTTGCAAACCTCGGCCGGCAGGCGCACCGGCCGGCCGGTGACCAGGTCCATCACCTCGACGCTGTCGAGCCGGTCCTTCATCTCCAGGCCGTAGGCACCGATGTTCTGCACTGGCGCAGCACCCACCGTGCCCGGGATCAAGGCCATGTTTTCCAGGCCCGGGTAACCCTGCTCCACGCACCACTGCACCAGCTCATGCCAGGGCACGCCGGCGCCTGCCTCGATAATCCATGCGTCCGCACGTTCTTCCAGCAGCCGCAAGCCTGGAATCTCCATCTTCAACACCACGGCGTCGAGGTCTTTGGTCAGCACCAGATTGCTGCCGCCGCCGAGCACAAACTTGGGCGCACGGCCCAGCTCCGGGTGGTCCACCACACGGCGCACATCGGCTGCTTCGCGGATGCGCACCAGGCGCCGCGCCGTGGCCGGCAGGCCAAAGGTGTTGCAAGACTTGAGATTGACATCGCGCTCCACCCGCAGGGCGGGGGCAGTCAGCTCATTCGGGGGATTTACAGCGGGTTGCGACATGGCAGAATTTTCCCAGAACAAGGCGGACTCTCCCGCCCTCCACCAGAAATAAGAAGTCCATTCATATGCCCAGTTTTGACACCACCCTTGAAGCCGATATGGTCAAGATCCGCAACGGGGTCGACAACAGCATCAAGGAGATCAGCACCCGCTTCGATTTCAAGGGCACGGCTGCCGAAGTCACCCTGAAGGAAAAAGAAAAGGAAATTCACTCGGTGGGCGAGAGTGACTTCCAGTTGGAGCAGATCGAGGCCGTGCTCTACGCCAAGCTGGTCAAGCAAGGCGTGGTCATCAGCTTCCTGGACAAGCAGGACAAGGTCGAAAAGCTCGGCGGCGACAAGGTGCGCCAGGTCTACAAGATCAAGAACGGCATCGAGTCCGACCTGGCCAAGAAGATCGTCTCGGCCATCAAGAACAGCAAGATCAAGGTGCAAGCCTCCATCCAGGGCGACACCGTGCGCGTCACCGGCAAGAACCGCGATGACTTGCAAGTGGCCATCAATATGCTCAAAAAAGAGATGGCCGATGTCCCGCTCGACTACGGCAATTTCCGTGATTGAGAGCCCGCGCGCCGGCCTCGGGCTTCTGCTGCTGAGCTTGGTGCTGGGCCTGGCGGCGCACAGCCCGGCCCAGGCCCAGGTGGTCAGTTTCAACGGCAGCCTGGGCGCCAAATCGGCGCTGCTGCTGATTGACGGCGAGCCCCGCACCGTGCCCGTGGGCGAGACGGTGCGCGGGGTCAAGCTGGTGTCGCTGGCCGATGCGCAAGCCGTGATCGAGGTCAAAGGCCGCCGCCTCAGCCTCACCCTGGGCGCCTCCCCGGGCCGGGTGGGCGACGGAGCCGCCGCGGCCAACACCGGCCGACAGATCGTGCTGTCCTCAGGCCACGGCGGCCACTTCACCACGGTCGGCAATATCAACGGCCACTCGACCCAATTCCTGGTCGACACCGGTGCCACCGCCATCTCCATCAGCCAGGCCGAAGCCGAACGCATGGGCCTGCGCTACCGCGATGGCCGCCGCACCATGACCCAGACCGCCAACGGCATCGTGCCGGCCCATGCGCTGTTGTTGGATACGGTGCGCATCGGCGATGTCGAGGTCCGCAATATCGAGGCCATTGTCGTACCCAGCCAGATGAGCCATGTGCTGCTGGGCAACAGCTTCCTGACCCGTTTCCAGATGAAACGAGACAATGATGTGCTGACCCTGGACCTGCGGTACTGATGTCACAGGCGTTTGCGCTGAAAATAGCCGTCAGGTTTTTGCGCGCCTAGCCCAGAGCATCAGGCACGTAGAGCGCCCCCGAAACACCTCTCTCCCGGTATAAATTCCGCCCGCCTCGACAGGCGCTTGACGATACTTCGCCCATGCGATCCAAACACCTGCCCGCTTCTTTGCCGACGTCGTCTACGCCCGCCTCGACCCCTTCCCTGGCTCCGCGCCTGCTTCGCCCCTTGGTGCTCGGCTTGCTGCTCTTGAGCGGCTCCCCCTGGAGCCTGGCTGCGGCCGACAAGGCCTCGACCTATTACGAAGACGGCCTGCGCCGCTTCGAGCGTGGTGATCTGCCGGGCGCCATCATCCAGCTGAAAAACTCCATCCAGGAAGATCAGAAGATGCTGGCGGCGCACCTGCTGCTGGGCAAGGTCTTGCTGGGTCAAGGCGAGCTCAAGGCCGCCGAAGCCGCGCTGGAAGAAGCGCTGAAGCAAGGCGTGAGCCGCAGCGAAGTGGCCATCCCCATGGCGCAGATCTACCTGCTGCTCGGTGACCGCAAGAAGCTGATCGACCAGATCACAACCAGCGGCCTGCCCACCAACGCGCAAGCCGAGGTACTGACCTTGCGCGGCTCCGCCTACGCCATGTCGGGCAATGTCAGCCAGGCCGCCAAGAGTTTTGCCGAGGCCAAGGCACTGAATCCGCGCTCGGGCAGCCCTTGGACCGCGGAAGCGCCGATGCTGCTGCGCCTGGGCGAGCGCGACAAGGCCAAAGCCTCGGCCATCAAGGGCATCGAGTTGTCGCCCAACGAAGCCGGCGCCTGGTACACCCTGGGCACGATTCTGCAAGGCCAGCAAGACCTGAAAGGCGCGCTGGCCGCCCAGGAACGCGCGCTCAAGATCAACCCCAAGCAGGTCGATGCCCGCGTGGCCCGCGCCTCCATCCTGATCGGTTTGAACCAAGAAGCCGAGGCCAGCAAAGACCTGGCCCAGCTGGTCGAGTGGGAGCTGGAAGACCCGCGCGCCTCGTTCTTGCGCGGTTTCCTGGCCAATCGCAAGGGCGACCTCGCGGCCGCCAAGACCGCATTCGCCAATGCGGTGGACCTGATCGATGCGATCGCCCCCGAGGTGCTGGCGGGCAATGACCCCTTGCTGCTGGCGGGCGCCATGTCCCACCGCGCGCTCGGCAACCCCGAGAAAGCACGTGGCTACCTCGACATCCTGCTGGGCCTGAACAGCAAAAACTACGCCGCCCAGGTGATGCTGGCCTCCATCTTGGTGGATACGCGCGACTACGGCCGGGCCATGATCCTGCTGGAGGGCGCGCAGCGCATCAACCCTGATGACCCGCAGGTGCTGTTCCTGCTCGGCACGGTGAACATGGCCCGCAAGCGCTATGTCCAGGCCAGCGAATTCTTCGAAAAATCGGCCGCCCGCGGCGGTTCGTCTTCGGCCATTCGCGAGCTGGGTTTCAGCCAGCTCAGCCTGGGCCAGGACAAACTCGGTCTGGCCAATCTGGAAAAAGCCTTTGCCGCCACACCGGGCGATGGCCGCGCCGGCGTTCAGCTGGCCAATGTCTACCTGAACCAGGGCCAGACCGCCAAAGCCCTGCAGACGGCCCAAGCCATCGTCAAGCGCGAACCCGACAACCTGACCATGCTCAACTTCCTGGGCAATATCAAAGGCCGCTCGGGTGACAAAAAGGGAGCACGCGACACCTTCACGCAGCTGCTGCAAAAAGACCCGAACTTCCGCCCGGCCGCCATCAATCTGTCCTGGCTGGACATGGAAGAAAGCAAGTTCGAACCCGCGCGCAAGCGGCTGGAAAAGCTGCTGGAAGGCGGCAACAAGGACGACGCCGAGCTGCTCTACCAGTTGGCCATTCTGGAGCTGCGCGCCAAGCGCCCCAATGAAGCCATCGCCCATCTCAAGCATGCCCACGAAGTGCAGCGTGTCGACGCCCGCCCGGGCCTGATGCTGGTCGAGCTCTACATGGAGCAGCGCCAACCCGACCTCGCCCTGCCCCTGGCCAAGGCACTGGCCGCCAATTACGCCGGCAAGCTGCCAGCCCTGCTCTCGCTCGCCCGCGTGTACCTGGCTCTGAACGATGGCAACAACGCCCGCCAGGTGCTGCAAGAAGCCACCCGAGTGGCGGATTTCGATGCCCCGCAGCAGGTGCAGATCGGCCGCATGCAACTGGCAGCCGGCAATGTCGATGGCGCCACCTACAACGTGCAGAAAGCCCTGCAGTCGCAAACCGGCGACCTCGGCGCCTTGCTGCTGCAGGTGGAGGTGGAGGCTCGTCGTGGCGACCCGGCCAAGGTCGATGCCGCCCTCAAGACCTTGAACAGCACCCACCCGGGCAAGGTGCAGACCGCACTGGTCGGCGCCCATGTGGCCATGTCGCGCGGCCAGTTTGCCGCCGCCCAGGCCGGCTACCGCACCGTGTTCGACAAAGAGCCCAGCACGCCGAACGCCATCTTGCTGGCCCGTGCCATGGTCGCCGCGGGCGAATTGGACAAGGCCTTGGCCATGCTGGAAGGCTGGGCCAAGAAGTCGCCAAACGACATCACTGCCCTGAAAGCCGTGGCGGGCGTGCAAATGCAGGCGGGCCGCAATGAAGCGGCCAAGAAGAATTACCAACAAATTCTGGCGCTGCAACCCACCGACATTGGCATCCAGCTGAACTATGCCCAGCTGCTGCAACGCATGGGTGATGCAGGCGCCGTCGCCGTTGCAGAAAAAGCGCTGAAACAAGCCCCCGGCAATGCCGATGCCGCCGACACCTTGGGTTGGATCCTGGTGCAGCGCGGCAATATCGAGGGCGGACTGCGACATTTGCGTGAAGCCCGCCTGCGCAGCCCCAGCAACGGAGAAATCCGCTACCACCTGGCCTTTGCCCTGGCCAAGCTGAACCGCAAGGCCGAGGCCAAGGAAGAGTTGGCGGCGGCCCTCAACGCCCAACCCAAGCTGCCGCTGACGCCTGAGGTGAGCCGATTGAAACTTGAACTGGGCTTGTGATCTCAGCGCATTTCTTGCGATGTGACGGGAATATGGCAAATCAGGTTCAAACCCACGATCCAAACAGATCATTCAAAACCCACGGGTTTGCAAAATCCCCTTGAGAAATTACTCACGCCCCTCGAAATCGGGGGTTATCAGCCCCTCTCAAGAGCAGGCAGAATCCAATATGTAGTCCTGATTGTTTTTCTCTTGCGCAAACGCCAGCGGGCTGTGAATTTTTTACAGACCCAGAACACCCCCCGGTTCGCGGGATTGTTCAGAGGCGCCAGCCAAGTAGGATGCAACCCAAGATTTCCGTAACACCATCTACGCCAACAGGGTCCACACCATGAACTACGCTGCGAAAGCGACAACTACCACCGGTCGATTTGCGTCTTTTGGCGCAGCGGCTCTGTTCGTGGTGGCCGCAGGCTCCGCTTACGCTCAAGGTGCGACGACGCTGACCAAAACCACGGGTACCGGCTCCTCGCTGATCGAATCGCACTCGCTGGTGTTCGGCAACACATCTGCGCGTGATGTGGGCATGGGCGCCTGGAAGGTCAACGAAGGCACGAACAACGCCCTGGGCGCCAACAGCTTCTGGGTCTACTGCCTGGACCCGCTGAACAACTACATCTCTCCTGACACCTACGACAAAGTGTCGTTGAACAACTTCGTCAACGGCTACCAAGCCACCCCCGGCGGCCCGACCATGGGTTATGCCTCGATCTTCGCAGGCACCAACTACCAAGCCAATGGCGTCAAGGGCATTTACGACGACTCGACGACGACGACTGCTCGCGTCCTCAGCGACCTGACCAATCTGTTCGAACACGCCTACGCCGACAGCGTCACCTCGTCGACCAAGTCGGCCGCCTTCCAATTCGCCATCTGGGAAATTCTGGGTGACGGCGCTGGCAAGAACACCGACAAGAAGTATTACAGCGCTGCTTACACCAACAGCGGCCTGGATGTGAATGAAACCGGTACTTCGTTCAAGAACCAAGTGGACATCTACCTGGCTGGCTTGAACGGCACCTGGGCTGCTGGCCTGACCGGCACCACCAACTACACCTTCTCGGTCTACAACCCGAATCCGAGCGGCTCTGGCCAGGCTCTGATTCGCGCCACGGCGCGCGCCGTGCCGGAACCGGGCTCGCTGGCCCTGGTCAGCCTGGCTGTGTTCGGCGTGGTCTACACCCGCCGCCAAAGCAAGAAGAACTGAGCCCAGCGCTTCGACTGGGAAGCCATCAAAAAAGCGGCCACTGGCCGCTTTTTTTATTTGTCTTCGCACCACGGCTGCAATCCCCTTTTCGCAGGGCTGCAAGGAAACTCAAGCCTGGACACGCGCGATACTCACTCCGAGCGATACACCGCAACCAGCGGTTCCACATCGCCGCAACGCACATAGCCGCGATACATGCCTTCCGAATTGAAGGGCAGACAAACCTCACCCTTGGCAGAAACGGCAATCAGTCCACCAGCATCGGGCGGCAGCTTTTGCATGACGACGCGCTCGCAGGCCTCGGCCAGAGACAAGCCGGCGTAAGCAACCAGGGCCGAGACATCATGCGCCGCACAGGCGCGCATGAACAGCTCGCCCGTGCCTGTGCAGGACACGGCCACCGTCGCATCGTTGGCATAGGTGCCAGCACCCACCAAGGGCGTATCGCCCACCCGACCCACCTGCTTGTTGGTCATGCCACCGGTCGAGGTCGCTGCCGCCAGATGCCCCTCGGCATCCAGCGCCACAGCCCCCACGGTGCCAAACTTGGTTTGCTCGTCGATCGGGCCTGAGGCTTGGCTGGGCTGCCGGCCGTTCACGAGCTCCTGTCCATCGTGATCGCGCAGCACACCGGCTTGCAGCTGCTGCGCACGACGCAATTGCTCCAAGCGATGCGGCGTGCCAAACCAGGCCGGATCCACTTGTTCGATCCCATGACGCGCCGCCCAATCGTCGGCAGCAGCGCCTACGAAGAGCAAATGTGCACTCTGCTCCATGACCGCACGTGCCGCCAGAATCGGGTTGCGCGTGCGGCTGACGCCGGCCACGGCACCGGCTCGGCAATCCCGTCCATCCATCACGCAAGCGTCAAGTTCATGGGTGCCCGCCGCGGTATAGACCGCGCCTTTTCCGGCATTGAAGAGCTCGCACTCTTCGAGCTGACGAACGGCCTCAACCACCACATCGAGCGCGCTGGCGCCTGCAGCCAGCTGCAACTGCCCGGCCTGCAAAATGCGCTGCAGCGCCGCGCGATAACGCGTTTCCTGCTCGGCACTCATGGCGCCGCGGGTCAAGGTGCCCGCGCCACCATGGATGGCCAGAACCGGTACGGGACGCGCCGCTGTGTCAGCTGTCATCTTGAAAGTCTCCTTGCATGCCTGGGAAAAAAGTGAACGAAGCCGGAGTTGCGTCGCGAACCGCACCTGTCGGCCCTGTCGGCCCTGTCGGCCCTGTCGCGCCCTGTCGGCCCTGTCGGCCCTGTCACGCCCATGATAGTGAGCACCGAACCAGGACTGCGCATCGACGCCACGCCATCGTGCGAGCTGCGCAGCAGCCTGGAGGACCCGCGTCGGAGACAATAGGCCCATGAAAATGCGCCTGTCCAACATCCTGTTCTCGCAAGGCTTCGGCACTCGCCGCCTCTGCGCCGGCCTGATCTACAACGGCGAGGTTCGCATCGCCGGCGAAGAAGCAGACGACCCGGATGCCGAATACGAAACCGAAGGGTTCAGCTTTGAGGTCAGCGGCAAGACCTGGCCCTTTTACGAAAAAGCGCTGATCCTGCTGAACAAGCCGGCCGGCTACGAGTGCTCGCAAAAGCCCAAGCACCACCCCAGCGTCATGAGCTTGCTGCCAGCGCCGCTGCGCGAGCGCAATGTGCAGCCCGTGGGTCGCCTGGACGAAGACACCACCGGACTTCTGCTGCTGACCGACGACGGCACACTGATCCACAAGCTCACCAGCCCCAAGCACCATGTGCCCAAGGTCTACGAGGCACAGTGCAAGCACCCGGTCACGCCGGAGATGGTGGCGCAGCTCTTGGCCGGTGTGGAGCTGCGCGAGCCCGCAGAGTCCAAACTACCGGCCGAGCTGGCCGCCCGCCGCGCCAGCGAAGCGCGCAAGCCCCTCAAGCCCAGCAAGCCCATCGCCAGTGAGCGCCCAGGCTTCACGCCGGAGATGGTCAAGGCCGAAGGCGCCGAGGCCTTCGGCAGCCATGGCCTCCGCCTGACGCTCACCGAAGGCAAGTACCACCAGGTCAAGCGCATGGTCGCCGCTGTCGGCAACCGGGTGGAGCGCCTGCATCGGCCGCAGTTCGGCGCCCTGGCCCTGCCCGCGGATCTCAAGCCCGGCGAGTGGCAGTGGGTTCACAGTCCAGCCCTGATCAGCGCTTGATTGCGCTGAGACAAACACCCTAGTGGTTTGCCCTGGAAACCCAGTCCAACTGTGGTTTTCAAGGGTTGTTCCGGTTCAATTTGTCATCTTTGCCCTGTAGAAACACGCCCGAGAGTGGAGCGATCACAAGCGCGGGCATGAACCCGCGCTGCTAGAGCGGCCTCAGGAAGAGGCTGCCGGACGTCGAGGGGTGAATGAGATGACAGCAGCGCCGGCCGCATGGGCCGCGAACGGGAAGTTGGATGCCGGCCAGGCCTCCGAGTTCCCGACCGACCTGGAAGGCGGCCGTGAGACACGGCTGAGCCCCGATATTTCCGCCCAGGTTCTGGTCGAGCAAATCCTCGGGCTGTTCGAAGGCACCATCAAACGCAGCCTGCTGGGCCTGGGCTTCAGCCTCTTGCCCGTCCTCCTGCTCTGGCCCCACCTGTCGCATGAGCTGCTGTTGGGCTGGCTCGGGGCTCGCGCCCTCATCACCTTCTGGCGCTGCGCCGAGGCCTTGTACTTTCAGCGACAGGTGCTGGCGCCCTGCGGCGAACAGCGCCCCGCGCTGAGCACCCTGCTGCCCTGGCGCCGCCGCGCCCTGCAACTGCTGGCCCTGGATGCGCTGAGCTGGGGCGCCATGGGCTGGTTCTTCCACACACCACAGGCCCCGGAGCTTGAGGGCGTGATGCTGGCCTCCACCGTCGGGCTCAGCGCCATGGGCCTGTTTGTGCTCGGCGGGCGCTTTCAGGCCAATTTGATTTTCTCGACGCTGGCACTGGCGCCGCTGATGGCGTACCACCTCAGCCTGGGCACGCAGACCGGCGCCCTGATTGCCCTCGGACTGGGCTTCTTCCTCGGCATCGCACTGAGCGAGTCGCGTCGCATCGAGCAGCGCCACACCGAGCTGTTGCGCCTGCGCTTTGCCAATGCCTGGGTGGCCGAACAGCGTCAACAAGCTTTGCAATCGGCCGAGCACCAAAGCACCAGCAAGAGCCGCTTTGTCGCGGTGATGAGCCATGAGATCCGTACGCCGCTGAACGGCATCCTTGGCATGACCCAGCTGCTGGAGCGCAGCGAGCTCAAGCCCGAGCAACGCGAGCAAATCGACATCGTGCGCCGCTCGGGCCGCCATCTGCTGGCCCTGGTCAACGACATCCTGGACCTGGCCCGCATCGAATCCGGCAAGCTGGCCGTGGACGCCGGCCCGGTCAGCCTGCGCGAGGTGGTGGACGATGTCTGCCAGCTGCTGGTGCAGACCGCGCGCGACAAAGGCCTGGCCTTCGAGCTGCAGTTCAGCCCCGCCCTGCCCAGCCATGTGCTGGGCGATGCCTCGCGCATCAAGCAGGTGCTGCACAACCTGATCGGCAATGCCATCAAGTTCACCGAGCGTGGCGCCGTGAACGTGGAGGTCAGCTCCACCCTGGACATGCGTGCCGGCACCCTGCTGCGCTTCGCGGTGCGCGACAGCGGCGAAGGCATCGCGGCCGACCAGATGGAGCGCATCTTTGCCCCCTTTGAACAAGCCACCCAGCAAAGCCGCGCGCCACGTCAGGACGGCAGCGGCCTGGGCCTGACCATCTCGCGCGAACTGGCTCGCGCCATGGGCGGCGATCTGCGCTGCAGCTCGGTGCCCAGCCAGGGCTCGCTGTTCGAGTTCACCCTGCCCTTGCAAGCCTGCCAGCCCGCGCCTGCGCGCAGCCTGCCTGCCAGCGACTACCGCGCCCTGGGTGGCAGCAGCGCCAAGGACCTGGCACCCCAGCTCAGCGGCCGCGTGCTGCTGGTGGACGACAGCCTGGTCAATGTGCTGGTGGCCTCGTCCATGCTGGAGTGCTGCGGTCTGCAGGTGGACACGGCCGAGAACGGCCTGGAGGCCCTGGACCGCCTCGGCCAGCAGCACTACGACCTGGTGCTGATGGACTGCCAGATGCCGCGCATGGACGGCTTCGAAGCCACGCGCCGCTGGCGCAGCCAGGAGCGGCAGAAATTCCTGGCGCCCGTGCCCATCGTCGCCCTGACCGCCAGCGCGGTGAACGGCGACCGTGAGCGCTGCATCCAATGCGGCATGGACGATTACCTGGTCAAACCCTTCGAGATGGACGACCTCGTGGCCGTGGTGCAGCGCCATATGCAGGTCGCGCAGCTGAGCCGCTCGGCCGCCCTGGTCTGAAGGGCGAGGCGGGTCGCTACGAAGGCGCACGATAATCGGCGCCATGCAGGTTTTTCGCGGTTTCCATCATCCCGGCATCGCCAGCGCCTGTGCGCTGACGATTGGCAATTTCGACGGCGTCCATCGCGGCCACCAGGCCATG
>JAIXSD010000529.1 GCA_027484885.1 Rubrivivax sp. | reverse complement strand
GGGCCGCCGATGGGCAGGATGCGGCGGCTGCGTTCGGGCAGGTGCAGGCAATCGGCCAGGTAGTCGGCCAAGTCGGTGTCGCTGATCGGTTTGCAGGCGGTCAGCGCGCCATCGCCAAACAGCAGATAGGGCTGGCCGCGCCGCACCCGTTCGACCTGGCCCGAGAGCGATTTGAAGAAGGCCGTGGGGCGGACGATGCTGTAGTCCAGGTTGGATTTCATCAAGGCCTGCTCAAAGCGCAGCTTGGCCTGCTGGAAGGCCAGCTGCGGTTTTTGCACGCAGATGGCCGAGAGCTGCACGACTTTGTTGACACTCGCCCGCTGCGCCTCGGCCAGGGCCTGGACATGGGCGCGGTGGTCGATGGCCCAGGCGTCGGCCGGCGCGCCGCTGCGCGAGGCTAGGCAGGAGACCAGCGCGTCAAAGCGCTCGCCGCGAAAGCCCTCTTGGGCCAGCGAAGCCGCATCGCTGACCTCACCAAAACGCAGCTGGGCGCCAGGCAGCAGGCGCTCGCAGGCCATGCCGTCCATGCGGCCGCCCACGCCCGAGCGCGGCCGAACGAAGCACACCACCTCATGCCCCCGCCGCAGCAAGGCGCGCACCGTGGCCTGGCCGATGGTGCCGGTGGCGCCCAGCATGAAGACGCGCTGCGCGTTCATGCCCATAGACCGCTGGAGCGGCGCGGCATGCGAAAAGGCAGCAGGGCTTGCACCCAGGGCTGGCGAAAGCGTTGCAGCGACAGGCTCTCGTGCACGGCCAGGCCGCCGTCGATCGGATCGCGCAGCAAAGAGCGGCTGTAAAACGGGCCGCTCTCCAGCGTGCCGGCCAGCACCGGCACAACCTCGGCGCGGGTGCTGCGGGCCAGGCCCCAGGCGGTGCCGGGCAGGCGGCATTCGGGGGGAGCCGGTCGGGTCTGGATACCACCGTGTTCGTCGAATTCCAGGGCCAGGGTTTGCCGGGCGCCCAGGCAGGGCTGAACGTCGTACAGCACCCGGCTGCCCCGCGCGCCCAGATCGCGGCGCGACCATTGCCAGCTGAGGAAATCATCCTCCAGCGGTCGTTCGCCTCGGTTGCAGTCCAGGTAGGCCTGGCCCTGCCAACGCAGGCCGCGCGGTGCCTCGAAGTCCAGCGCCAGATCGGCCCGCGGACTGATGGGCTGCCAGAGGTGGCGACCGGCGGCATCGAGCGCGAAGGCCTGGCCCGGCAGCACGTGCGGTCGCAGCTGGATCTCGCCGCGTAGGCGCTGCGGCCAAGGCGCGGTCCACTCATCGACGGTGATCTGCAGCGAGCCGTCCTGTGCCCAGCGCAGGCGGCTGGGGCCGATCTGGAGCGTGTCGGCACGGCGTCGCAGCTGGGCTTCGCTGCGCTCGGTCATGGCCCAGAGCCGCCGGTAAGGTTTGCCCTCAGCGGGGCGGTGGTAAAGCGAGACGTTCAGCGCGCAATGGGCCGCCGGCCGAACGGCCGCACCCTGGCGCCGGCGCGCCCAGGCGTAGTAGGGCGAGAACACGCTGCCGATGAAGGCGATCAGGCTCAGGGCGTAGTGGCTGCCATCGGCCTGGGGCTCGCTCAAGGCGTCGACATACCACCAGGCGTAAGCCGGCCCGGTGCCGTCCAGCGCCCCCAGCGGCGCGTCGAATGCAGGGCCGCGCCGATCAGCTCGGCGGCCCGCTGGCCCGACAAGGCCGCCATCGGAATGCCCGGCCCGGGGTGCACCGAGCCCCCCGCCAGGAACAGGCCCGGCACTCGGCTGCGCCCATCCGGCCGCGCCTGAAAGCTGGCCCGCCAGCCCTGGCTGGCCGGGCCATACAGCGCCCCACCGGTCCCCGGGAAGAGTTGCGCAAAGTCCTCCGGCCGTGTGCACAGCGGCGGCGCCTCGCTGAAGCGCTTCAGCCTCAAGCCGGCCTGGCTCAGCTGAGCCCACATCTGTTCTTGGCATCGTGCAATCTCCGGTTCGGTCAGGCGGCGCGGGCTGAGGTGGCCTGCGGCCATGGCCGGGGCATTGACCAGGCACATCAGGCGTTCGGTCTGGCCCTTGGGCCGCGGCTTGCCCGGGGCTGCGCCCGAGCGGTCCTGGGCGCAGACGTAGACGGTCGGTAACTCGGGCAGGCGGCAGGCCGCCACGGCCTCGAACTCGGCACGGTAGTGCTCGGGGCGGCTAAAAAAGACATTGTGGTGAGACAGCTCGAAGCCGCCGGGTGCCGCCTCGACCTCGGCCTGGCCATGCCAGGTCAGTGCCGACAGCGAGGCCGCGGCCGCTGCGCTGGGCCGCCCCAAGGCCTGCTGCACCGGCCGGCCCAAGAGCCCGCTGGCCAGGGCCTGGGCGTCGCCGTTGAAGAGCACCGCATCGGCGCTCAAGCGTTCACCGCTGGTCAACTCGACACCGGCCACGCGGCCATCGCCGTGCAGCAGCAACTCGCGCACCTCGCAGTCATAGCGGTAGCTGGCCCCTTGCTGCCGGCCGGCCGCCGCCAGCGCTTGCGCCAGGCGGTACATGCCGCCCTCGATCTGCCAGACCGCTTCGCGTTCGACATGGGCCACCAGCATCAGAGTCGCCGGCGCTTCGAACGGGGAAGAGCCGCAGTAGGTGGCGTAGCGCCCGAAGAGCTGACGCAGGCGGGGATCGTGGAAGTAACGCCCCAATTCCTGCCACAGCGTGGTGAAGGGGGAGATGCGCAGCAGCTGCCGCAGGCCGGCCGGGCCTTGCTGACGCAGCACCCGCCAGGCCAGGGAGCCCGGGGTGGGCAGGCTGCTTTGCATGAAGGGCCGGTTGAGGGTTTGGTAGACCGCTTCGGCGCGGGTGCAAAACGCCCGGTAGCGCTGCCCCTCGGCAGCGCCGCTGAACTCGCGGATGGCGGCGACGCTGGCCTCCAGATCGGCCAAGAGGTCCAGGCGCTCGCCGGCGCCCCAGGCGTGGCGGGCCAGCACGCTGCAGCGCTGCAGGCCCAGGTGCTCGTCCAGGTTCAGGCCCAGGCGCTCGAACACCGCGTCAAACACCCAGCGCATGGTCAGAACCGTGGGCCCGCCGTCCAGATGGGTGCCGCCATGCGCGAGCTGGCGCAGCTTGCCGCCCGGCGCGGCTGAGCGCTCCAGCACCTGCACACACAAGCCTTGCTGCGCCAGCAGGGCGGCGGCCGTCAGCCCGCCGATGCCGGCACCGACCACCAGCACCTGCGGCGAGCGCGCCGCGCCACGGAATCGCGGAGCGGAAGGCACGGGCTGGGGTGGGGCAGGCAAGTTCATTGACGCCGTCAATTTGTGTGTCTATGCTAGTTGACACATATTAATGTAAATTTAATATGACGAGCGCTGATTCAGCGAATTCACACTCCACCAGGGTTTTGTCCATGCCTCACCAAGACCGTATCGAGCGTGCGCTGCGCGCCAGTCTGGCGCCCAGTCTGCAAGCGGGGCATCCGCCTGCTTTGGGTGCGGCCATGCAGCACGCCGTCTTCCCCGGTGGCGCGCGGATCCGGCCGACCCTGTGCCTGGCCGTGTCCCAGGCCTGCGGTGAAGATGACAGCGCCCTCAGCGAGGGGGTGGCGGCGGCGATCGAGCTCTTGCACTGCGCATCCCTGGTCCACGACGATCTGCCTTGCTTCGATGCGGCCGATCTGCGGCGTGGCCTGCCTTCGGTGCAGCGCCTGTTCGGTGAGCGCTTGGCCGTGCTGGCCGGTGACGCCTTGATCGTGGCCGCGTTTGAGGTGCTCGGCAGCCGCGCGCGGCGACATTTGTCGCGCTTGCCCCAGCTTTTGCAAACCGTTTGCCGCGGGGTCGGCATGCCTCTGGGCATCGTCGCCGGCCAGGCCTGGGAATGCGAGCCGCAGCTCTCGCTGCGCGACTACCAGCAGGCCAAGACCGGCGCCTTGTTTGCGGCGGCCACCATGGCCGGTGCGCAAGCGGCGGGTGCCGATGGCACCCCCTGGCGGGCCCTCGGTGAGCAGCTGGGCATGGCCTACCAGGTGGCCGATGACATCCGCGATGTCGCCCTGGACTCCAGCGCCACCGGCAAGCCCGGCGGGCAAGACCTGGCCCTGGGCCGGCCCAGCATGGCGCATGAGCTGGGTCTGGAAGG
>JAIXSD010000714.1 GCA_027484885.1 Rubrivivax sp. | reverse complement strand
GCGCGTGCTGACCATGCAAAGCCTGGGCGCGCGAATGAGCGAGTTCCCCATCAATCTGGAAACCGCCCGCGCCGCCCACGCCGCCGGCCTGGCCACCATCCTGGGCGCGCCCAACGTCATGCGCGGCGGCAGCCAGAGCGGCAATATGCGTGCGCTGGATGCCATCCATGCCGGCGTGGCCGATTGCCTCTGCGCCGACTACGCGCCCGCCACCATGCTGGCCGCCGTCGACGCCCTGGTGCACCGCGAAGGCCTGGGCCTGCCCCAAGCCACCCGCCTGGTCAGCCTGGGCCCGGCCCGAGCTGCCGGCTTGAATGACCGCGGCGAGATCGCCGTCGGCCTGCGCGCCGACCTGATCAGCGTGGCCCGGCCCGGCGGCCAGGCGGCGGTGGAACGCGTCTGGTGCGCCGGCAGGCCGGTGTTTGCGGTGGACTATCAAGCCCGCTGAGCCCGCTGAAGCTGAAGGTTTGCGGGCTTGGCTGGAGAGCCGGCGAGAATGCTGCACGTCTGTGGCATTCTCGTCTTCAAGCACTCCTCTCGCCTGCCATGTTCAGCGTCTCTCGCCTCAACTCACCACGCTCGGGCGCCCGTCGCCTCACATCCTGGATCACCGGCCTGAGTGGCCTGCTGCTGAGCTCTGTGCTGCTGATGGCCTGCAGCGAGCTCGGCGCTGGAACCGGCCAGATCAGCCAGCGCATCGGCGAGATCACGCGTGACCCCGCCGCCCAGCAGGTGGACCTGGCCACGCTGACCAGCTTTGGCTGGGACCGGGTCTATCGTTTCGAACCCGGCAGCACGCGGGAGGCGATTTGCGAGTTCATCCAGGCAGGTCGAAACATCTGCGGTCGCGTCGTTCGCTACCCGGCGGTGCCGGCCGATCATCAAGCCCTGGTCTTTGCCCTCGGGCCGCAGCTGACCCATGTGGAACTGCATGCCCTGGCCCATGGCCGCCTGGAGCTGGGTGATGAACTTGCCCGCGGCGGCCTGCCAAAGACTCAGGCCAAGCTGCGCATCCGCCGGCTCAGCCTGGGCACGGCGCAGGAGCAGATCGTGCTGGAGCCGCAATGAGCCGCGCTCGGCGAAGCGCATCGCGGTGGCGCCGCGGTCTGCTGCCGCTCGTGATGCTGGGCGCCTTGACAGGGGTGGGGCTGTGGATCGCCGGCGAGCAACTCAGCCGCCCCGCCCGTGCCAGCCTGGGCCCGCCGCCGGCCGATTTGCAGGCGCGCACGGTACGCATCCCTGTCCCGCGGCCGATCTCCGATGCTGCGGGCGAGCAAGCGCCCGGCCAGGTCAGCGGCTGGTACGCCTCCGGCCAGCCGGGGCGCGGGGCCGTGCTGCTGCTGCACGGTGTGCGCAGCCATCGCGGCCAGATGCTGGCGCGGGCGCGGCTGCTGCATGAGGCGGGCTTGGGCGTCCTGCTGATCGACCTGCCGGCGCATGGTGAAAGCAGTGGCGAGCGGATCAGCTTCGGCTGGCGCGAGTCGCAAGGCGTGGCCGCAGCGCTGAGCTTTCTGCGCCGCGAGCTGCCGCGAGAGAAGCTCGGTGTGATCGGCGTCTCTCTGGGCGGCGCCTCGCTGCTGCTCCTGCCACCGGCGCAGCGCGGGCCTTTGCAGGCGGTGGTGCTGGAATCGGTCTACCCGACCATCGAGGAGGCGGTGCACAACCGCCTGCGCGTGCGCATCGGTGAGACCTTGAGCCAAGGCCTGACGCCCCTGCTCTTGAGCCAACTGCCTCTGCGCCTCGGTGTGCAGCCCTCGCAGCTGCAGCCTGAGCAGGCGCTGCGTCAGCTCAGCGACGCGCCGGTGCTGGTCGCCGGTGGGCAGCTGGACACGCAAACCCCGCCCGCCGAAACCCGTCGCATGGCCGCAGCCGCACCGCAACTGCACGCACTTTGG
Organism: Rubrivivax sp.; assembly: GCA_027484885.1. GTDB lineage: Bacteria > Pseudomonadota > Gammaproteobacteria > Burkholderiales > Burkholderiaceae_C > Paucibacter_A. Next base: position 2,141 of record JAIXSD010000714.1, on the reverse strand, counting down.
CTGCCGGACGGGGCCCATCACACCGACCTGCAGGCCTTTGCGCCCGAGGCCTACCGCCAGCAGTTGCTGGCTTTTCTGATCCAGCGGCTGCGCACTGACACTGACACTGACACTGACACTGACACTGACGCCGGCGCTAGCGCTGCACCCACCGCCACGCCATGATTTCCATCCACCCCATCCGCCCCGAGGATCTGGCCGATGTGGCCCGACTGCACCGCGAGAGCTGGCGCAGCGCCTACCGCGGCATCTTCAGCGACGCCTTTCTGGACAGCGAGCGGGTGGTCGAGACCCGCGTCGCCCTGTGGACCCGGCGCCTGATCAGCGAGCCCTCGCCCGGCAGCTTTGGTTTCATCGCCCGCGCGGCCTCGGGCGAGGCGCTGGGCTTCACCTACTCGTTCCCGGCGTTCGATGTTCAGTGGGGCAGCCTGCTGGACAACCTCCATGTGCGGCCCGATCAAAAAGGCCGGGGCATCGGCCGGCAGTTGCTGATGGCTTTGAGCGAGAGATTCGTTCATGAACTCGGCGAAGTGGGCGAGTTGGGCCTGTACCTCTGGGTCTTCGAGGCCAACACGGCAGCCCGCGCGGTCTACGAGCACCTGGGCGCCCGGCCAGCCGAGCGGGTGGTGATCACGCTGCAGGATGGCAGCGAGGCGGCGGAGTGGCGCTATGTGTGGCGCTCGCCGAGCGAATTGCTGCGGGCGCTGAGGCGCGAGGCCTAGCGGCAAACAAAAAGCGCCCGGCTTTCGAGGCCGGGCGCTGTTCGAGAGGAATCCGCACAAGATGCGGACCGAGCTGATTGAGGCATGCCTGCTGCCCAAAGGCAGCAGGCTGCTCTCAATCACCCCATGTGCAAGCCGCCGTTGCAGGAGAAGTCGGCGCCGGTGGTGAAGCCGGAGTCTTCACCGGCCAGCCAGGCGACGATGGCGGCGATTTCTTCGGGGGTGCCCAGGCGCTTGATGGGGATGGTGGCGACGATTTTTTCCAGCACGTCGGGGCGGATGGCTTTGACCATGTCGGTGCCGATATAGCCGGGGCTGACCGTGTTCACGGTCACACCCTTGCTGGCCACTTCCTGGGCCAGGGCCATGGTGAAGCCGTGCATGCCGGCCTTGGCAGCCGAGTAGTTGGTCTGGCCGAACTGGCCCTTCTCGCCGTTGACCGAAGAGATGTTGATGATGCGGCCCCAGCCCCGATCCAGCATGTCCTCGATCACCTGCTTGGTGACGTTGAACATGGAGTTCAGGTTGGTGTCGATCACCGCATCCCAATCGGCACGGCTCATCTTGCGGAACATGCCGTCGCGGGTGATGCCGGCGTTGTTGACCAGCACATCGATGGGGCCGTGCTCGGCCTTGACCTTGGCAAAGGCTTCGACGGTGGAATCCCAATCGGCCACATTGCCGACCGAGACGTGGAAGGTGTAGCCCAGGGCGGCCTGCTCGTTGATCCACTTGGTGAAATCACGGCTGGGGCCGCAGCCGGCGATGACCTTGAAGCCTTCCTTGTGCAGGCGCTGGCACATGGCGGTCCCGATGCCACCCATGCCGCCGGTGACGTATGCAATCTTCTGGCTCATATCTAACTCCTTGCCTCCATGGCTTTGAACGTGTGAGTCCGCACCGCCGTCGCGTCCTACACGGCGGCCGAACCTCTGCTGTTGTGTGTTGCCAAAGACGCGATCAAAGCGTCCCGCAAGCCCCGGGCGGGGTCAAGCGGGGTTGGCCCTAGTGGGGTTTGTCGGGGGAAGGATCAACGCTCCACGGTCAGCGCCACGCCCATGCCGCCGCCGATGCACAGCGAGGCGATGCCCTTCTTGGCATCGCGGCGCTGCATCTCGTGCAGCAGGGTGACCAGGATGCGCGCGCCCGAGGCCCCGATCGGGTGGCCCAGGGCGATGGCGCCGCCGTTGACGTTGACGCGGCTCAAGTCCCAGCCCATTTCCTGATGCACGGCGCAGGCCTGGGCGGCAAAGGCCTCGTTGATCTCCAGCAGGTCCAGGTCGGCCGCCTTCCAGCTGGCGCGCTCCAAGGCCTTGCGGGCGGCGGGCACCGGACCCATGCCCATGATGGAGGGGTCGAGGCCGGCGCTGGCGTAGGACGCGATACGGGCCAGCGGCGTCAGCCCCAGGGCGGCCGCCT
>JAIXSD010000656.1 GCA_027484885.1 Rubrivivax sp. | reverse complement strand
TCAAGGGCATGTTGGGTGTGCAGATGGAGCGCAGCGACTTCTCCGCCATCGGCGCTGAAGCCCTGGTGCCCAGCTCGCAGACGCGCAGCAGTGCACTGTTTTTGCTGGAGCAGTACGCAGCCGGCCCGCTGACCCTGGAGGCAGGCGCGCGTGCGGAATCGGTGCGTGTCAACTCGGCCGGTGATGCGGCCGATGCCGAAGAGCCGCGCTTTGGCGCCGCCAGCAGCCAGCGTTTCAAGCCCCGCAGCCTGACTTTGAGCGGCAGCTATCGCCTGAGTGAGGCCTTCAGCCTCAATGCCCAGGCCAACAGCAGCCAGCGCGCGCCCATGTTCTACGAGCTGCATGCGCAGGGTGTCCATGTGGCCAGCGGCGCTTACGAGCGCGGCGACGCCAGCCTGGGCCTGGAGCGGGCCAAGGGCGTGGACCTGGGCCTGGAGTGGAAGCAGGCCGAGAACTTCGTGCGCCTGAACCTGTTCCGCACCCGATTCGCCAGCTATATCGCACTCGACGCCACCGGCGAACAGTTCGAGGATGAGGGCGAGAGCTTCCCGGTCTATGCCTTCAAGGCCGTGCCGGCCGTGCTGACCGGCTTTGAGCTGGAAGGCCACTGGCATCTGCCGGCCCAGCTGTTGCCGGGCACGCAGTTCGCTTTGACCGGCACGCTGGACGGCGTGCGCGGCAGCAACCGCCAGACCGGTGAGGCCTTGCCGCGCCTGGCGCCGCTGCGCGCCAGCCTGGCGCTGGATGCCAACCAAGGCCCGTGGTCGGCGCGCGTCGAATGGCGCTTGAGCGCGCGGCAGACCCGTGTGCCGGCCCTGGACCATGCCACGGCCGGTTACGGTCTGCTCAAGCTGAGCCTGTCACGCCAGCTGCGCATCGGCAACAACGAGGCGCTCTGGTATCTGAAGCTCGACAATGTGGGCAATCAACTGGCCTACAGCGCCAGTTCGGTGGCCACCATCCGCGAGCTCAGCCCCTTGCCGGGCCGCAGCCTGCACACCGGCTTGCAGCTGCGCTTCTGAGCGAGCGCCGCCTCGAGCTTGTGAAGGCGGCAGGGGCTCAGGGGGCCAGGCGCTCCTTGAGCCACTGGCCGTCGGCCTGCAGGCGGTAGCTGAGGCGGTCATGCAGGCGCGACTTGCGCCCCTGCCAGAACTCCCAGCGCTCGGGCACCAGGCGGTAACCGCCCCAGTGCGGAGGCCGGGCGGGGTTCAGGCCATGCTGCACGGCGGCCTTGGCTGCATTGGCCACCAGCACGCCGCGCGAGCTGATCACCTGGCTTTGCGGCGAGGCCCAGGCGCCTAGGCGTGAGTCCAGCGGGCGGGAGTGGAAGTAGGCGTCCGATTCCTCGTCGCTGACTTTTTCGACCCAGCCCTCGATGCGCACCACCCGCTCCAACTCCACCCAGTGGAACTGCAGGGCGGCAAAGGGGTGGGTCGCCAGCTCCTGGCCTTTGCGGCTTTGGTAGTTGGTGAACCAGACGATGCCGCGCTCGTCATAACTCTTGATGAGCACGATGCGGGTGGACGGGCGGCCGTCGGCGCCCACCGTGGCCACGGTCATGGCATTGGGTTCGGGCACCTGGCTGGCCAGTGCGTGATCCAGCCATTGCTTGAACTGGCTCAGGGGCTCGTTCGCGGCCATGGCCTCGTCGAGCTCGCCTTGCTCGTAGCTCTTGCGCAGGTCGGCCAGGGATTCGGGTTTGCTGTGGTTGCTGCTGTTCATGCGCACAGTATCGGCCCAGAGCGGGCGCTGGTACTTGCTCTGACGGTAGAACACCTTAAGTGATGGCCCCATTGCGCACAGCCGGGCCCGGGCGGCATGCTTGTGGCACTGTGCAGCCCGGCGTCTCGATCGGGCAGCGCCCGAGCCGAGGGGCTTTTTGAAGGATTTGATCTGATGACACATCGGCGACCGGCTGTCGTCGTGCTCGCGGCAGGACGCGGCATGAGATTCACCGGCCAAGGGCACAAGCTGGCGCAGCGCCTGGGTGCCGGCCTAGACCCGCTGCTGGATACGGTGCTGGCCCGCACCGTGGCGCATGCCTTGGCGACCGAGCTGCGGGTGGTGGTGGTGACCACAGCAGCCCTAGCCGGCAGCCTGGAGCAGCTGGTGGCTGAGCGCGATGTCGTGTTGCTGCCCGAGCTGGACAGCCAGGGCCGCCCCAGCCCCGTGGGCATGGGCCACTCGATTGCGGCCGGCGTCAGTGCCAGCGGCGATTCCGAAGGCTGGTTGATCGTGCCGGCCGACATGCCGCTGCTGCGGCCCGAAACCATGACTGCGGTGGCCGCTGCGCTGAGCAGTTATCCCGTGGCCTACGCACAGTACCGCGGCCGCCAGGGCCACCCGGTGGGCTTCAGTGCCGAGCTGTTCTCTGAGCTGGTCGATCTGCATGGCGACGAGGGCGCGCGTCGCATCATGGCGCGCTACCCCTCGCAGGCGGTGGATGTGGACGACCCCGGTGTGCTGCTCGATGTCGACACGGTGGCCGATCTGCAGCGGGTCAAGGCCCAGGTCGGCGCCTGATCGGCGCCAGGGTTTCGCACAGGCCGTGGGTGGCGGCCAGGCGCAGCTGCCGCTCAAGTTCGGCGTCACGGATGCCATGCTCGCGCAGCCCCAGCACGCAGCGTTCCAAGTAATCCAGGGTGCTGCCGTAGCGGCCGCGGGCATGGCGCAGGATGTGCAGCAAGGCGGCATCGTCCAGCGGGCCGACCCGGGCCGGGCTGTTGCGCTTGAGCGTGAAGCTCAGCGCCAAACGGGGGCCGGCCTTTGTGTGGCAATGCAGCCAGCGCGGCGTGTACGAGCCCACCACCATCTCGCGCACCCAGAGCTCGTCCAGGACCCGCGCGCTGTGCTCGGGCGCCACTCGGTAAACCAGGCCGCGGCAGCTGCCGCCAGGCAGCAGGGTCAGCACCAGGCCGGGTTGTTCGCGATTGCCCCGGTTGGACAGGCTGCGCAGGCTTAAGGCCCGGTGGTAGCCCTGGACCTGCGCCGGCCATTGCTCGGCCGCTTCAAAGCCCGGGCGCCAGATCAGCGAGCCGTAGGCGAAGAGCAGCAGGCCTTGTTCGCGGCACCACGTTTTGCGCGCCTCTTGCAACAGGGTTTGGCTGTGGGCGGGCAGGGCGGCCAGGGCCTGCTCCAGGGGCAGGACTTCGCGCCATGCCGCGTCACGGGCGGCGTCGTCGGGGGTAGGCGAGTGAGGGTTCATCAGGGCAAACATCCTGCCACAGCCTCGCGCCGCGCGCGGCAGCTGTGACAATCGCGGCAGCTTTTCCGCAGCAGCTTCCCGCGGCCTCTGTCTCGACCTCGCCTCATGTTCAACACCTTTTTCCGGTCTTTCGCTCTGTTCTTGCTGATCGGCCTGTCGCTGCTGACGGCGCGGGCGGCCGAGCCCCTGAGTTCTCCCACGCTGCGCAAGATCCGCGACACCGGCGTGATCGTGCTGGGCTACCGTGTGGCCTCGGCGCCGTTTTCTTACCTCGATGCCGATCTCAAGCCCGTGGGTTACTCGATCGAGTTGTGCGAGCGGGTGGTCCAGGCGGTGCGTGAGCGACTGCAGCTGCCGGAGCTGGAAGCCAAGATGGTCAGCGTCAGCTCGGCCACCCGCATGCCCATGGTGGCCAATGGTGCGGTCGATCTGGAGTGCGGCATCACCACCCACACGGCCGAGCGCCAGCGCATCCAGGCGTTTTCACTGACCACCTTTGTGGCCGAGACCCGCCTGCTGTCCAAGCGCCAGCAGCCGATTCGCAGCCTGGACGAGCTGCGCGGCCAGCCGGTGGCGTCCACCATCGCCACCACCAGCATCCAGTTCCTGCACCAGGTCAATCAGACGCGCGAGCTGGACATGAAGATCTTGGTCGGCCAGGACGACAAGGACGCCTTCCGCCTGCTGCAAACCGGCCGCGCCGTCGCCTATGCCATGGACGATGTGCTGCTGCGCACCTGGCTGGCCGGCAGCGGCCGGCCGCAGGACTATCTGATCTCCGAGGCGTCTTTCTCGATCGAGCCCTATGCCCTGGGTTTGGCGCAGGGCGATCCGGGCTTCAAGCAGCTGGTCGATGAGGTTCTGCGGGCCTTGTTCCGCAGCGGCGAGATTCGCCGCATCTACCAGCGCTGGTTCGAGAGCCCGCTGCCGGGCTCGGGCCTCAATCTGCGCCTGCCCATGAGCCCGGCGTTTCAGCGCCTGATCGAGCATCCCAGCGATTCGCCCGACCCGGCGCAGTACCGCTGAATACCATTGAACACCGCTGAATCTGGCCGTCAGGTGGTCAGTTGGAGCGGAAACGCTCCAGGTCGATGCCGTGGCGGTGCAGCTTGTCGTACAGCGTCTTCTTGGCCGTGCCCAGCAGCTCCATGGCCGCCGGCACCTTGCCCTGGCAGCGCTGCAGGGCCTGCTCGATCAG
>JAIXSD010000644.1 GCA_027484885.1 Rubrivivax sp. | reverse complement strand
GCAGCTCTGGCCGCTCCCGCCGCTTTCGCTCAAAGCTCGGTCACCCTGTGGGGCCGTATCAACACCACCGTCGAAAGCCAAAAGGAAGGCGCCGGTGACCGCAAGGTCGTCGTGGCCAATAACGCTTCGCGTCTGGGCTTCAAGGGTCAAGAAGACCTGGGCGGCGGTCTGAAGGCCAGCTTCGCTCTGGAACACGGCCTGAACTCGGACAACGGTGCTGCCACCGGTGACTTCTGGGGCCGTGAAGCTTCCGTGCAACTGAGCGGCGCTTTCGGTGCTGTGCGTCTGGGCCGTTGGACCCCGGGCTCCTACTTCGCCACCGCTGACTACATCAGCAACCACAACCACGACACCGGCTCTTCGGAAGACAAGCTGTACTCCGGCGCTGGCTTCACCAGCAAGAACAAGATCGGCTACTTCACCCCCACCGTTGGCGGTTTCTCGGGTGAGTTCGCTGTTCACGCTGGTGAAGGCGTCGACAAGCGCGGTATCGACCTGTCGGGCAACTACGACCAAGGCCCTCTGCACCTGGGTGCTGGTTTCAGCAAGCAAGGCAGCGCCAAGCAGTTCGCTGTCCGCGGTCTGTATGAGCTGGGCGCGATCGTCCTGGGCGCTTATGTCCAGCGTGAAGACACCGGCACTGGCGCCAATGACTCGCGCACCATTGCTCGCGTGTCGGCCATGTACACCCTGGGCGCTTCGGAATTCCACCTGAACGTTGGCGGCACCAAGGCTGGTGGCGATTCGTTCAACGGTGGCAAGAACGGTGGTAAGCAGTACACCCTGGCTTACAACTACAACCTGAGCAAGCGTACCAAGCTGTACGGTTACTACACCGCTGTGGACAGCACCCAAGCCAAGAGCGCTGGTGACTTCAGCTCGCTGGCTGCTGGTATCCGCCACAACTTCTGATCGTTCTCGATCGAAGTCTAAAAAGCGACCTTCGGGTCGCTTTTTTATTGCCTGTTCGTTTGTCTGCAACTGCCGTGTGCTTGCGCCCGCCCCGAGCGCGACAAGAATCAGTCCTCGGCAAGCAGATGAAGGGGCACGGCTTGCAGCGGCGTGCGCAGGCCGCGGTTCTGTTGTGTCGGCCAGCCCAGCAGGCTTTCGCAAATCGGCCCGCAGATGCGGCCCTGGCAGGCGCCCATACCGCAGCGGGTTTGCAGCTTGGCTTCGCGCCAATCTTGGTGGGCCTTGAGTTGGCCCAGGCTGACATCTTCGCAGCGGCAGATGGGGGTGCTGGAGTCGGCCAGTTGCAGCACTTCGGGGTGCAGCGAAAAGTGGCGCTGCAGATGATGGGCGAACTTCAACGCGCCACGCCTCGGGCGGCTGGTGCCGGTGCGACCGAGCATGGATTGGGCGGCGAGTGCGCCTTCCGCCACTGATTTGTCCACGCCGCCAATGCCGGTGCATTCCCCGGCGGCGTAGACGCCGGGCAGGCTGGTGGCCATGCCGGCGTCGACGGCAATCGCACCGTCATTTGTGAGCGGGCAGCCCAGCATCTGGGCCAGCTCGGTGTTGGGCAGGAGCCCGAAGCCCAGGCCCAGCGCATCGCAGTCCAGAGCCCAAGTCTCACGACCTGTGCTCAGCTGAATGCCTTGCAGCCGGCCATTGCCACTCGCGCTCTGCACCCAGGTGCCGCTGCGGTAGGGAATGCCGCGCAGCCGCCATGCCAAGCCGGTAGCTTGCGCCGCCTTGGCCGCTGGCAAGCCGGCCGCAAAGCGAAGCAGGCTGGCGCGCGACGCTTGCTCTGCAATCAGCAGGATCTGCCCGCCGGCCTGACGCACCGTGTCTGCCGCAGCCAGCAGCAGGGGGCCGCTGCCGGCCAGGACCACGCGCTGGCCTTCGATGGGCCAGCCTTGCTTGACCAGTGCCTGCAGTCCGCCGGCCCCGGTGATACCCGGCAAGGTCCAGCCCGGGAAGGGTAGAAAACGCTCGCGGCCTCCGGTGGCCAGCAGCAACTGGGGGGCCTGCACCTGGACCGACACTTGGTTCGGCTGCGCCGGCTGGTACAGCCGCAGGCTCACGGCCTGCTCGGTCGTCTCAATGTGCGCATCGATCACCGCATGGCCGAAGCAGCACTGCAGCAAAGGGTGGCTCAAGGCCGCTTCGACCTGAGTGCGCCAGTGGGCAGGCAGGCCCGCCCGCCAGATCTGGCCGCCGGCCTGTGCCGATTGCTCCACCCAGATCACACGCCGACCGGCCGCCAGCAAGGGCAGCAGGGCGGCGATGCCCGCCGGCCCAGCGCCGACGATGATGACATCGGCCTGCAAGCGCTGAGGCTCACCGTGCGCTGTGGTGTTCATGCCTGCGTCTCGATCCGCATGCCGTCGACCACCACGGTCATGCAGGCCAGCCGGTGCTCCTGGCCATCGATGCACACCCGGCACTCCTGGCACTGACCCATGCCGCAGAACGCGGCGCGTGGCTGCCCGGTCTCGGAGCGGCGGCTGTGGCTCAAGCCAGCGCGCTGCAGTGCCGCGGCCACATTGCAATTGGCCGGCACCTGCAGGGCCCGGCCGTTGATGAAAACCTGGAGCTCAGGCAGGGGCGACGACATGGTGGCTTTCGCTGAATCGTTCGGGTCGGAAGGGGGTGGGGTCCAAGCTGCAGGGCTGGCCCAGGCTCAGTTGCACCAGCAGCTCTGCCGTGGCCAGGGCCGTGGTGATGCCCAGGCCTTCGTGCCCTGTTGCCAACCAGCAGCGGCGCAAGAACGGGTGAGCGCCGATCAGGGGCTGGCCGTCGTGGCTGGCGGGGCGTACGCCGGTCCAGCAGCG
>JAIXSD010000055.1 GCA_027484885.1 Rubrivivax sp. | reverse complement strand
TGTTGATCGGCTGTGGCCTCGGTGTGGTGGCGGGCGCGGCGGCCGCGGCGCTGGCGGGTGTCGCAGCCACCTGGCTGAGCCTGGCCCTGGGTCTGCTGCTGCCGCTGAGCCTGCTGGCCATGGGCCTGCAGTACCTGCTGAGTTTTGCCCAGGATCGCCTCGAGGCCGAGAAAGAACATGCCCAGTTTGAGCACCGCATGCAGGAGCGGGTCACCGAAATGGAGCGCAATTTTGGCGCCATCGCCGAGCAGCGGCTGGAGCAGGTGACCGAGCGCGAGCGCAAACGCATTGCCGCCGACCTGCACGACGACCTGGGCGCCAAGCTGCTGACCATCGTGCACACCAGCGAGTCGGACCGCATCTCCAGCCTGGCCCGCGAGGCGCTGGAAGAAATGCGCCTGTCGGTGCGCGGCCTGACCGGCAAGCCCGTGCATCTGCTCGACGCCCTGGGCGACTGGCGCGCCGAGGTGGTGTCGCGCCTGGGCCAGGCCAATATCAATGCCGAGTGGAAGTCGCCGTCCGAGGACATCACCCACACCTTGCCCGCCCGTGCTTACGTGCAAACCACGCGCATCTTCCGCGAGGCGGTCAGCAACATCATCAAGCACAGCGGCGGCACCAACTGCACCATCAGCTGCAGCGTGCAGGACGGAGACTTCGTGGTGGTGATTCAGGACAATGGCCAGGGCATCCCGGCCGAGCTGGACGGCCGCCTGGACCGCGGCCACGGCATGGCCAGCATGAAGTCACGCGCCAAGCAAATGCATGGCCAATGTCTGGTGGAGTCGGGCCCCGGCTGGGGAACCGTGATCCGCCTCACGATTCCCCTCTGACACTTCCAGCGCAAACCCGCGCATCATTCAGTTTGACGCTGCAATTGCCGAAATTGTCATACCGCTGGACCCGTGTCCGGCCCACCCCTGAACGCCACCCTGCAGGCGCGCATACCGCGTGACCACAGGGCCGACCGAGAACGCCATGGACCACATCCTGCTGCTTGAAGACATTCCCGAGATCCGCGCCTGGCTGAAGGCGCTGGTGAAGCAAGTGTTCGCCAATGCCCAGATCACCGAGTGCTCCCGCGTGCAGGATGCGCTGGCCCTGGTCAACAGCCAGCGCTTCAATCTCGCCCTGCTGGACCTGGGCCTGCCCGATGGCTCGGGCGTAGACGTGATTGCCGCGCTGCGCGAAAAACAGCCCGAGGTGCAATCCGTCATCGTCACCATCCACGACGACGACGAGCACCTGTTCCCCGCCCTGCAGGCCGGCGCTTTCGGCTACTTGCTGAAAGAGCAGTCGCGCGAGCTGCTGGTCGAGCAGCTGCAACGCATGAGCCAGGGCGAGCCACCGCTGTCGCCCTCGATCGCCCGCAAGGTGATCTCGCATTTCGCCAACCAGAAGCGCCCTCAGGCCGCCGCCGTGCTGCACGAGGTCTCGCTGACCGACCGCGAAACCGAGGTGCTGCTGCGCGTGGCCAAGGGCTTCACCCTGCCCGAGATCGGCGTGCAGCTGGGCCTGTCCCGCCACACGATTGCCGATTACGTGAAGCAGATCTACCGCAAGCTCAATGTCTCCTCGCGCGCTGAGGCGGCGCTGGAGGCGCAGCGCCTGGGCCTGTTCGGCAGGAACTGAGCTGCGAGCCGCCGGCGACGGACGGAGCGCAGCAAAATACTGGACGAACATCCAGCAGACGCCCGCCAAACGCGGATAATCCGCGCTCATGATTGGCAAGCTCAGCGGCGTCATCGCGGAAAAATCGCCCCCGCAGGTTCTCATCGATGTGCAAGGGGTCGGCTACGAGCTCGACGTGCCCATGAGCACCTTTTACAACCTGCCCGCCCTGGGCGAGCGCACCAGCCTGCTGACGCACCTGAGCATCCGTGAGGATGCCCATGTGCTGTTCGGCTTCCTGACGGCCGAAGAGCGTGCCACCTTTCGGCAGCTGATCAAGATCAGCGGTGTGGGCCCCAAGATGGCCTTGTCGCTGCTGTCCGGCCTGTCGGTGGCGGAGCTGGCCCAAGCCGTGTCCAAGCAGGAAGCCGGCCGGCTGGTCAAGGTGCCCGGCATTGGCAAGAAAACGGCCGAGCGCCTGCTGCTGGAGCTCAAAGGCAAGCTGGGCCCCGACCTGGCCCTGCCGGCCAGCCTGGCCAACGACAACCAGGGCGACATCCTGCAAGCCCTGGTGGCCCTGGGCTACAGCGAAAAAGAAGCCACCGCCGCGCTCAAGCTGCTGCCGCCCGATGTGGGCGTCAGCGAGGGCATCAAGCAGGCGCTGAAGTCGCTGTCGCGTTGATGATCAGGGTGATGATGGGCTGCGGCCGGAGACTTTTCGCATGAGCATTCAGACCGACGATTTCGCCAGCCAGGTCAGCCGCGTCATCAGCGCGGCGCCGGCCTCGCCGCGCGAAGAAGCCATCGAACGCGCCCTGCGGCCCAAGCTGCTGGACGAATACGTGGGCCAGGCCAAGGCGCGCGAGCAGCTGGAGATCTTCATCGGCGCCGCACGCAAACGCGACGAAGCGCTGGATCACGTCTTGCTGTTCGGCCCGCCCGGTCTGGGCAAGACCACGCTGTCCCACATCATCGCGGCCGAATTGGGCGTGAACCTGCGCCAGACCTCGGGGCCGGTGCTGGAAAAGCCCAAGGACCTGGCCGCCATCCTGACCAATCTCGAGAAGAACGATGTGCTCTTCATCGACGAGATCCACCGGCTCTCGCCCGTGGTCGAGGAAATCCTCTACCCCGCGCTGGAGGACTACCAGATCGACATCATGATCGGCGAGGGCCCCGCAGCCCGCTCCATCAAGCTGGACCTGCAGCCCTTCACCCTGGTCGGCGCCACCACCCGCGCCGGCATGCTGACCAACCCGCTGCGTGACCGCTTCGGCATCGTCGCCCGGCTGGAGTTCTACACCGCGGCCGAGCTGCAACGCATCGTCACTCGCTCGGCCGCCCTGCTCAACAGCGCCATCGATGCCGAGGGCGCGCTCGAGATCGCGCGCCGCTCACGCGGCACACCGCGCATTGCCAACCGCCTGCTGCGCCGGGTGCGCGACTATGCAGAGGTGAAAGGCAACGGCCACATCGGCAAGGACATCGCCGACAAAGCCCTGGCCATGCTGGACGTAGACCCGCAAGGCTTTGACCTGATGGACCGCAAGCTGCTCGAAGCCATCGTCCACCGCTTCGACGGTGGCCCGGTCGGCCTGGACAATGTGGCCGCCGCCATCGGCGAAGAAAGCGGCACCATCGAAGACGTGATCGAGCCCTAC
>JAIXSD010000618.1 GCA_027484885.1 Rubrivivax sp. | reverse complement strand
GTTTCCTGGGGGGCCGTGTCTTCCTCGGCGATGTCGAAATCGAAATCACCGCCGGTGATGGTTTCCAGGGCCTCGCTGGCGCTGGAGCTGGCGCCCGCCAGCAACTTGGTCAGCTTGTCGTGCTCGACGATCACCCATTCCGGCGTCAGCTGGGTGGCGAACTTGATGCGTTCGACCACGTCCTGGTCGGTCGGGTCGGCGCCGCCGATGAAGAGCCGGCTGCCGCGCCGCCCCAGCACCACCACCTGGTACTGCTGGGCCAGCTTGTTGTCGATGATGTTCTGCGGCATGCGCTGAACATCCATGGCGTTCAGGTCCAGCAGCGGCACGGCCAGGGCTGTGGAGAGGGTGTGGGCCAGGTCCACCGGGCTCACTAGTCCCGCCGCGATCACCGAATTGACGAAGCTGGTCTTCTTCTCGCGCGCCTGGCGCATCAGGTCTTCAGCCGCTTTGGGCTGCAGCTTGCCGGCATGCACCAGCATGCGCGCCACGCCCGAAAGGGCGGACTGAGGCGGCTCGGCCAGGGTGGGTTCCACGGTGTAGATCAGGCTCGCAGGTCGATGAAGGGGGCGCTCATCCCACAGAGGCAGGATGGACAGGACGAATCAATCAGGACTGTAAACCGAGCAGGGCCGAATCATGCGCAGGCCGAGGTGCCGGAGCACATGATTTCACCCCGGGGAAGCCCTCGGTGAAGCCCCGAAAAGCGGGGCGAAGCAAGCCCAAGCCCGGGCTCGGGCCGACCGCCGCCGCGAGCGCGCCGCACCGATGGTTGCTGTGTGTTCCCGAGCTGGGCGTGCCAATTCGGGACGCAGGCCGGCTTGCGCGGCTAGGCGCTGTGCTGTTCTGCGTCAGCTCAGCGCCATAACGGTGAGCATTTGTAAAAGTTCGCAAGCAAACCCGTCCCGCGCCGTTCAGGCCTGGCCTAGATGCGCGGCCTGCAGCAAGGGCAGGCGCACGGTGGCCGTGGTGCCCAGGCCGGGCGCGCTGCTCAGTTGCAGCTGGCCGCCATGCAGCTCGACAATTTCTTTGACGATGCTCATGCCCAGGCCGGTGCCCAGGATGGCGCCCGATTTGTCGGCCCGGTAAAAGCGCTCGGTGACGTGGGAGAGCTGCTCTTCGGTCATGCCGATGCCGTGGTCCTGCACCGCCAGCACGGCCATGGCCGGCCCCTCGCTGCTGGCGCCGGCCATGCCCAGGCGCAGCTCGACCGGCCCGCCCGCGGGCGAGTATTTGTAGGCGTTGGACAGCAGATTGCGCAGCACCTGCTGCACTTTTTGCCGGTCGGCGTGGATGCGGCAGCCTTGGCTGGGCAGGCTCAGCTCGGGCAGGGCGCGGGCGTCGGGCGGGCTGAAATCGTCGACCACCTCTTGCACCAGGGCCTGCAGATCCAGCACTTCGAGCTCGAAGTCCTGGCCGCGCCGGGCCTCGATGCGGGCCAGGTCCAGCAGCTCGTTGAGGATGGCGATCATGGACTGGCACTGGCGGTGGATGCGAGCCAGCATCTCCTTTTGCCGCGCCGGGGGCTGCTCGCGCATCAGCAGCAGCTCGGTGAAGCCGTAGATGCTGGCCATGGGGGTGCGCAGCTCGTGGGCGGCGGTGCTCAGGAACTCGCTCTTCATCTGCTCCACCTCGACCTGGTGGGTCACATCGCTGAGGTGCAGCAGCTGCGCGGCAGCGCCGCCGTCGCTGCTCAGCCCTTCGTGCAGGGCGAGTTCCAGCACACGGCGTGTGGGGCGTTCCAGTTCGATGCGCAGCTTGCCGCTGCGCAGCTCCTGAAAGCTGATCGCACGGGCGTCAGCGGCACGCAGGCTCAGCAAGGCCTCCAGCAGCTCGTCCTCATGCCGCCCCAGCGCCCGCTCGGGCGGCAGGGCCGCCAGGCGCGCAAAAGCCGGGCTGACATAACGGCAGATGTGCTGGGCGTCGAAGGAGACAAAACCGTCCGGGCTGAGGGCGAAGATGGCGGCCAGCTGCTCGCCCCGCTCGCGCAGCCTCTGGATCAGCTCCTGCACCAGTTGCAGCAGGGCGGCGCTTTCCTCGCTGCTGCCGCTGCTGACCAGGGCGCGGCTGGCGCTGGTTTGGTCCTGCGACGGCGTCGCCGCAAAGTCCTGCAGCATGCGGCGCATGGTCTGCATGGCCTGGGCGCGCGCCTGCAGCTCTTCTTGCAGCCGGTCGTCCAGGGCCTGTTGCTGGCTGATGTCGCGGAAGGCATAGACCCAGCCACCGCCACCGGCGATGGGTGTGCGGCTCAGGTCCAGCACCACCGCATCGCGGCCCTCGGGGTTCAGGCGCAGCCGGGCCTTCCAGTGGCCTTCGCGCGCGGCATCGAGGGCCGGGTCGAGGTCACGGCCCAGATCGGGCAGCAGCTCCTGGATGCGCTCACCCAGCAGGCGCTCGGGCGCCCGTTCCAGCAGATGGCCCAGCACGGGGTTGGCCAGCAGGATGCGGCCCTCGGCATCGGTGCTGGCAATGCCGTCGCCGATGGCTGACAGGGTCACGGCAGCCCGCTCGCGCTCCAGCTGCAGGGAGCTGGCCGCCTGGTTCAAGACCTCGAAGGTCTGGCGGAACTCCAGCGGTGCGTCTTCCATCTGCATGGGGCTGAGCGCCCCGCCGGAGACCTGCAGCTGCTCGCCGAACGCACGGATCTGCCCCAGATTGCCCAGCCAGCGGTTGAGCGGCCACCAGACCAGGCCCAGGCCGGCCAGCAGGCTCAGCAGGCCCAGACCCACGGCCACCAGGCTTTGTTGCCAGAAGCTGTTGGCGATGTGGGCGGTGTTGAAGCGCAGGCGCAGCACGCCGTAGTCCTTGCCGCCGGCGACGATGGCCAGGTTCAGCTCGGGCAGTTGCTCGGCGATCGCCGCGCTGAGCCAGTTGGGCGCGCGCAGCTCGGGGTCTTGCCGGGCGCTGCGTTCGATGCGGCCGCCTTTCAAGTCAATGAAGACGGCGGCGCTGATGTCGCTGTGCTTGGAGGTGCGGGCCAGGGCGCGCTCGATGGTGTCGTAGTCGCCGATCACTGCCGATTCGCTGACCACCGGGCCGAGCAGGCTGATCAAGGTGTCGGCCGAATCCTGGGCGCTGGTGATGCTGCTGTGGAAGCTGCGCCAGGCATACCAGCCCAGGGCCCCGCCCATGAAGAGCAGCAGGGACAGGAGATAGAGCAGAAACACGCGCCCGATCAGGCTGGACGGCAAGAGCCGGTCCAGCAGCCGACTGAAGGAGTTCGGCACAGGCGCCATGGCTTCTCGCCCGCCGGCTCAGCGCAGCTGCGCCGGGGCGGATTGGTAGAAGCGGCGGTAGGGCGCGTACTCGCTGCCGTCGGAGAGGATGAAGTAGGCCTCTTCGGTCAGGCCGATGTGCTTGGACACCTCGACCAGAATCGCCTGCCCCTTGGGGTCCTTGTGCATGCCGGCAAAGGCTCGGGCCACAGCCTGCACGTCCTTCTCGGGCACTTTGGAGGCGGCCATCAGGGCCAGGTCGTGCAGGGGCTCGGAGCTCCAAAGCACGCGGTACTTTTTGCTCTCGCGCCGTGCGTAGTTCTCGGCCAGCTGCGAGTTGACGCCGGCGGCGGCGGCCTTGCCGCTGAAGAGCTGGGCCAGGGCGCCGTCGGTGTTGCCTGCGAACACCGGCTTGGCGTCGATCTTGCGATTGATCAGCTGGGCGTGCGGCACTTTGTAAGAGACAAAGGCTTCAGGCCCGGGGTAGACGATTTCCTTGCTGGCCAGCTGGGCCAGATCGGTGATGGGCGAGTCGGCCGGCACGATCAGCTGGCCGTGGATGGGCGGCGTCAGGCGCCGGCCGATCACGCGCCAGCCCAGCTTTTCGCGCTCGGGGCTGAAGAGGTGGTTGGAGAACACGAACTCCACCTCCTGGGCCAGCACATAGGCCGTGGTGTCGGCCGAGGTACGACCGATCTTCAGGCTGAGCTTGACGCCGCTCTTTTCGGAGACGTAGGCAATGATGGGGTTCCAGTAGTCGGCCGTCAGGGCGATGCTGGCCTGGTTCACCGGGGAGAAGCGGTAGCCCGAGTCCTGGGCCAAGGCCGGTGGGCTGAGCAGGCTCAGGATGAGCGTGAACGCCAAGGCCAAGCGCGCCAAGGCAGGCTGGAGGCGCTGTTGCAAGAGAGAGTGAACCAAGGCCATGGTGAATCTCCTGGGCTGCACAGGCGGACGCGCCTGTGTTCAAACTTCCTGCAGCGAAAGCTGCTGCGGCGCGGTGCGCTGAGGCATCATGTCAGGCAATGCTTCCAGCCGCTGGGGAGACTATGGCCGAGAAAATATTGATCGTCGACGATCAGGAAGAAATTCGCGAACTGATCCGGCTTGCGTTGGAATTTGACGACTACGAGCTCCACGAGGCCGCCAACGGCGAGCAGGGCTGGAGCATCGCCCAGCAGATCAAGCCCGACCTGATGCTGCTGGACGTGATGATGCCGGGCAGCCTCAACGGCCTGCAGGTCTGCCGCCGCATCAAGACCGATCCCGGGCTGGCCCACATCAAGGTGGTGTTGCTGACCGCGCGCGGTCAAGACGCCGATCGCCAGGCGGGCCTGCAGGCCGGCGCCGACCATTACCTGATCAAGCCCTTCAGCCCGCTGGAGCTGATGAAGGTGATCGACCAGGCGCTGGCTTGAGGCTCCAGCTGCGCAGCACGGCCGGCATGTCCTGCAGGCCCACCACCCGCTCCACCGCACCCAAAGCCACCGCCGCCTTGGGCATGCCGTAGACCACGCAGCTGGCCTCGTCCTGCGCCAGGGTGCGGGCGCCGGCCTCGCGCATGGCCAGCAGGCCGCGCGCACCGTCTTCGCCCATGCCGGTGAACAGGGCGCCGATGGCATTGCGCCCGGCCACCTGCGCCACCGATTTGAACAAGACATCGACAGAGGGCTTGTGGTGGCCCACCAGGGGCCCGTCGCGCACCTCGACCTGGTACTGGGCGCCGCTGCGCCGCAGCCGCATGTGCATGCCGCCGGGGGCCAGCAGCACCCGGCCGCTCAGCACCCGGTCACCGTCTCGCGCTTCCAGCACCTCAAGATCGGTGGACTGGCTCAGCCGTGCCGCAAAGGCCGCGGTGAATTGGGCCGGCATGTGCTGCACCAGCACGATGCCGGGCATGGTGCGGGGCAACTGGCGCAGCACCGCCTCGATGGTCTGCACGCCGCCGGTCGAGCTGCCGAAGGCCAGCACCTGATCGGTGGTCTGGGCCATGGCTTCCAGCGGCGCCGGCGCACTCGCGGCCCAAGCGCTGTGGGCCGCGAGCGCGGCCGTCGTCGCAGATGTGGGCTGGAGCACGGGCAGGGCGCGCAGATTGGCCTTGGCCGCGGCCCGCACGGCGGCGACGAGGCCGTTGTCCGGGCTTTGCAGAAAGTCGCGCAGGCCGAGGCGCGGCTTGGTGACAAAGGCCACCGCGCCAGCATCGAGGGCTTGCAAAGTGGTCTCGCAGCCGCGTTCGGTCAGGGTCGAGCACATCACCACCGGCGTCGGCCGCTGGGCCATCAGGCGCTTGAGAAAACTGATGCCGTCCATGCGCGGCATTTCGACATCCAGCACGATCACGTCGGGCCACTGCGCCTCCAGCTTGGGCCAGGCGAACAGCGGGTCGCTGGCGGTGATGGTCACCGTCATGCCGGCCGCCTGCAGCAGGGCGCTGAGCTGCTGCCGCACCACGGCCGAATCGTCAATCACCGCCACCCGCAGCGGCGCTTCGGGCACGGTGGCGTTCATCGGCGCGGCGCGCCAGGCACCGTGGGCTGGCCGCGCTTGACCTCAACCTGGCCGGTGTCCAGGTTGAGGCTGACGGTGCGCGGCACGTTGTCGCCCACATCCACATCCTGCAGCTGGAAGCCCAGCTGATCGATCAAGGCCCAGCCCTGTTCGATATTGCGCTGGCCGACATTGAACTTGACCTGGCTGCCGTCGGGCATGGTGTCGGCGCCGCCGTACAGATGGGCCAGGTAGTCGCCGGGCTGGGTGCCCAGGCGGCGCAGGCTGTCCAGCATCAGCTCCACCGCTTCGTCACCGTAGCGGCCATCCAGCGGCGCCGTGCCGCGGTGCTGGCGGCTGGGAAGCAGGAAATGGCACATGCCGCCGCAGCGCTGGATCGGGTGCCACAGCGTGATGGCCACGCAGGAGCCGAGCAGGGTGCGCAGCGTGCCGTGGCGGCCGAAATGCCACTGCCCCGGCATCAGATGCGCGACGCCGCCCACCGGCAGCTCGGGGCTGGCCGTGCGTGTGGTGCCCGGTGGGCTGGAAGCGGCGTCCTTTTTGCTATGCATGTTGGTACACGGCCGGTGCCACGGCCTTGAGCGGCAGGTTCAGGTTGGCCAGCGATTCGGCATGGCCAGGATAGAGCACGCCGCCCGGTTTGAGGCGCTCCATCACCCGGCCGACGATGGCTTGTTTGGCCGGCAGGTCGAAATAGATCAGCACATTGCGCAGAAAGATCACGTCGAACAGCGGCAGGGGCGGCAAGGGCTGCATCAGGTTGGCGCACTGGAAACTCACGCGTGCGCGCAGCTCGCGGCAGATCAGCAGCTGGCCCTCGTACGGCCCTTCGCCGCGCAGGCAGAAGCGGCGCAGATAGTCGGGCGAGACCTTGCGCGCCCGCTCCATGGGGTAGAGGCCGCGGCTGGCGCTGTCCACCATGGCGGTGGACAGGTCGGTGCCCTGCACCGACCAGCCGCGGCCGGCGTTCAGGCCCAGCTTGTCGGCCAGCAGCATGGCGATGCTGTAGGCCTCTTCGCCCGAGGAGGAGGCGCCGCTCCAGACCTTGAACTCCTGGCTCGCCGGGTGCGCGGCCGCGCGCCGCGCCAGGTCTTCGAAATGCTCGGGTTCGCGGAAGAAATAGGTCTCGTTGGTGGTCAGCCGGTCCACCACCTGCACGCGCACCTCATCCGGCAACTCGCCGCGCACCACCTTGTGCACAAACTGGTTGATGTCGGCCTCGCCCTGATCCAGGGCCAGCTTCTGCAGCCGGCTTTGCACCAGGGCGCGCTTGGCCTCGGTCAGGCGGATGCCGGAGATGCGGTGGAAGAGCTCGCTGATGGCCTGGAAGGCGCTGTCGTCGATTTGGGACATGGGTGTGGGCGGTGGCGGGCGGCGGGTGGCCTCAGGCGTTCTGGCTGTCGGCAATCAGCTGGCACAGGGCGGCCGGCGACAGGGTCTGGTCGAGGTTGAGCAGCACGGCATAACTGCCATTCACATGCACCATGCCGGCAATGAACTCGCTGGCGATGCCCACGCCCAGATGGGGGGCGGCTTCGATGCGATGCACGTCCACCTCCAGCACCTCGAAGACGGCGTCGACCAGCACGCCGGCGATCAGGCGGTCAAAGTCATCGTCGCCGCGCGCCTCGACGACGATGATGGCCGAGCGCCGGCCCAGGATGCTGGCGCCGAAGCCGAAGCGCGCGCCCAGGTCGATCACCGGCACCACGGCGCCGCGCAGATTCATCACGCCGCGCACGAAATCGGGTGTCTGCGGCAGCGGCGTCAGGCGCCCGACCTCAAGGATCTCGCGCACCGCGCTGATGGGCACGGCCAGGCTCTCCCGGCCCACGGCCAGGCGCAGCAGCTGTTGGCTGGGGCCGGCCTGGCTGGCTTCGAGGCGAGCGCCATGCAGGCGGTCGGCCGGGTCGCGGGCGGCAGGGGCGTTCATGCGCGGCTCCTCATCAAGATGGCAGGTGTCGGGC
>JAIXSD010000512.1 GCA_027484885.1 Rubrivivax sp. | reverse complement strand
TGGGACCTTGCTTGCTTGCGAAGTGGTGCGGGGCTTGCTTGTTGCCTGCTGAAGTGAAGCGGCATGGCTCGCAATGTAGAAGCGAGTGCTGGCCCGAGCCAGCCGGCTCCGACCAGCTGCAGCCTGGGCGGCACAGACCGCAACAATGAAGCGTGAGCCGGCGCGAAAGCGGCCCCAACCAGACGGTTCAGGCCCCGATTCATGCAGTGGGTCGCAAAGTGCAGGACGGCCCTGCCTGTCCTTCCTAGGATGCGCCCATCTGCCGTGTTTCGGCCCCAGGGCCTGAGCACATCGGCAGTGTCAATTCAGACCCCACTCACTTTCTCTTGCTCAAGTCCAGCGCCTTGCTGGCCACCCCTCCATGAAAACATCCCTGCGTTCTGTCTTGTCTTTCTCCGCCGCCGCCGCGCTGGCCTTGCTGGCCAGCGGCTGCGCCATTCACGTGACCCACACCGAGGGGGCCAACAGCAGCAAGCTGAGCATGAATGCCGCCGGCGCGGCCAGCTTCCAATGCGTGGCCAGCCCCAGCGGTGAATGCCACTACGCGCTCTACACCAGCCGTTGCAGCACGGCCGAGGGCGAGGGTGGCCAGCCGGCCACCACCTGCACGCACCAGGTCATCAACCAGTTCACCGTGGCCGTGGGCCAGACGCAGGAGCTGCGCGACCTGCCGCAAGGCTTCAAGCAATGCATGAAGACCAGCCATAAGCCGCAAGTGCCCAGCTGCGGCGCCTGAGTTCTTTGCTGCAAGGCCTTGAACGTGCTCAGCCCCCGGGCGAGGTCCGGCCCTGGGCTTCGCGGCGCTCGACTGGCTGGGGGATGTCGCCGCTCAAAAAAAGCGGCTCCCAGGTGCGTCGTCATCAAGAAGAAAGCCGCGACTGTAGCCTCATGGCGTGTAGCTCACTTGCAGCGAGGCGCCGTTGTAGCTGGCATAGGCATACAGGCCGATGTAGACATAGCCCGGAGTCGGCGTGGGCAGGCTGCAGCTTTCGTTGTTGCCGCTGCTGTCCTTGAGGCAGTCGTAGCTGCCGGCATCCGGCGCCTGGCCGTAGCGCACGAACAGGTCGAGGTCGCCCGTGCCACCGCTGGTGCTGACCAGCAGATTGCGCGCACCCTGGGGCAGCAGCACGCGGTAGTAGCGCCAGCTGCCGGTACTGCCGGACAGGCCGCTCACGCTCTGGCCGTTGTTCAGCACCGGCGTGGTGTCGGCGGCCACGCTGACGGTCTTGCTGGTGCTGCTGCTCTTGCCCTCGTCGTCGGTGACCGTGAGGTTCACCGTATAGCTGCCGTCGGTGGCGTAGACATGGTTGACGCTGGCGCCGCTGCCGGTCTGGCCATCGCCGAAGCTCCAGCTGCGGTTGACGATCTGGCCGTTGTCGGCGCTGCGGTCGGTGAAGCTGACGCTGCGCTCCTGTGCCACCGCGTCGAAGGCGGCCACCGGCGCGGTGCTGGCATTCGGGTCGATGCGGATGAAGGCGGCGCTCAATGCGCCCCAGTTGCCGGCGGCATCGCGGCCGCGCACGTACACCAGATGCGGGCCCGGCGGCCAGGCACTGGTGTCCACGGTGGCGCGCACGGCCTCTTGCTTGCTGTCGAACGCACCGTCCACCGCCTGCATGGGCCGCGGCGAGGCCTGGCGGCCGCCCGGCGGATGGTCGACGTAGAACTGCGCGGCCGTGATGTTCTGGGTCGGCTCGGCGCCGTTGCTGTTGTTGTAGCGCGTGTCGTCGATGGTGGCGCTGAGCTGCAGCACCGTGCCCGGCGGCACGCCGGTGGCGGCCAGGCCGCTGACGCTGACATTCAGCGCATCCGGGCCGGCCGGCGTCTGGTAGGGCGCGCGCACCACTTTGGCCGCGTAGATCAGGGCTTGCAGATTGCTGGGCAACAAGGTGTTCTGGTAGTAGCCGCAGGACTCAAAAAACGCCGTGCCCAGCTCGAAGGTGAAGGCCGCCACGCCCAGCTCGCCGTAGCTCGGGCCGTCGCTGGTGCCATCGGTCTCGTACAGCGCCACCGAGCGCTGCGGCTTGTGGCCGTTGAAGAAGGCGAACTTGCGGCCCAGGGTGCTCAGCTGGCTGTCGTTGGGCGCCGGCGTGCCGTTCGAGCCCCAGGGCCAGAGCAGCAGGCGGCCGTGGCTGTGGATGTCCAGATGGATGCCGCTGGCATCCAGCGGTGCCGGGTCGTTGCGGCCCGGGCCGCGGCGGTCGCGCCAGAGCCGGCGGATGTAGGTTTCGATGGCCTGGGTCTCGGGCTCGGAGCCGGCGCTGGGGCCGCGGTAGGTTTCGGCGCAGGCGCTGCCGCTGGAGCCGGCGGCGGTGCTGGCCCAGTCGAAGCTGAAGTTGCGGTTCAGGTCGGCGCCGCGGCTGTTGCTGGTGGCGCCGCAGTAGGCGGTGTTGGTGTTCTTGCGCCAGAGCAGGCCGGTCTCGGCCTTTTTGCGCCCATCGGGGTTGGTGGCCAGCAGCAGGTGGATCTCGTGCTGATCAAGGATCCAGGTCATGTCGGCATCGACACCGTGGCCGTTGACCAGGCGCTTGGCGAACTCCAGCACCAGGGGCGTGGTCGCGTACTCGCGGGCGTGGATGCCGGCATTGATGAAGAGCTTGGGCTTGCCGCTGGGGTAGGCGGCATTGCTCAGGCGCAGCACGCGCAGGTCATAACCGCCCTGGCCCTGGGTCTTTTGCCAGGAGTCGCCAATGTCCACCCAGCTGGCCAGATCGGGCCGTGCGGCGATCAGGGCGTCTCCCTCGGCGAACACCTCTTCGACCGTGGGATAGCAGCTGTAGTTCGGGATGCCGACAAAGCTGGGCTGCGGCGCCCCGGCCTCACGCAGGCGGCGCTGCTTGGCTGCTTGCTCCTCACTGCGCGCCAGGGCCAGCTGGCGGTTTTGCCATTTGGCATCGGCCTGCAGGCTGAAACCCAGGGCGCGCAGCTCGCGCTGCTCCTCGGCATTGGCGTTCACCACCACATAACCGAGCTCGTACTTGGACTCCAGGGTCTCGAAGCGGCTGTGGGCGATGGAGCGGGCCAGCTCGATATCGCGGAAATAGGCGCGCACCACGCTGCGGCTGCTGGCCTCCTGGCCGGCGATGGGGGCGCGCTGCACAGGCGTGGCGCTTCGGGCCGGCTGCGCCAGCGCGGCCGCGCCGCTGAGGCCGGCCAGGGCCAGCAGGGTGGCCAGGCGCATTGCTTTCGGCGCCGCCATCGATGTGCGGGCCGCGTGGGCGTGGGCGTTGGCAGGATGGGTCTTCATGGGCGGGTCTCCAGGTGTGGGGCGCGCCCGAAGCCCGTCAGACCGCGCCGACCAAGGGTGGCGAAGGCGATGCCGAGCGGCGCGACAAGCCGTCAGTTTCAGCAGCGCCCCGCCCCGCAGCCAGCGGTGAAAACCCGCCCGCTCGCCTGCTGTGGCTTGGCCGCGTTAGGGGTTTACCTGGGCGAAGCTCGCCCGGCCGCTGTCGCTCGTGGCCGGGGCCAGGAGTACTCGCTCGCGTTCACGGTTGAGGCAGGGGCTGGCGCTGCGCGGCCCGGCGCGCAGCCAGGCCACGGTGTCGGCCAGGGTTTGCGGCAAGGGCGTGAAGCGCAGGCCGGCCGCCTCGGCGCGCGGGTTGCGCATCTCCATCATGGCGTTGTCGGCCTCGGGCAGCCAGTAGGGCAGGTCGGCAAAGGGCTGAATGCCGGCGGCCAGCAACTCGGCCTCCGGCCGCCAGCGCAGCTCGGCCTCGCTGCCGCAGGCGCTGCGTGCGGCGGCCAGCAGGGCGCCCATGCTCAGGCCATCGGCGCCGGTGGTGTTGAACAGGCCGCCCTGGCGAGCCTCGGCCTGGCGCAGGGCGAAGCGGGCGATGTCGCGGGCGTCGATCAGGCGCACCGGCCGCTCGGGCCGGCCCGGGGCCAGCACGGGCGCGCCGTCCTCGGCGGAATCCAGCAGGCGCAGCAGCCAGTAGGGCAGGCGCGGGCTGTAGTCGTAGGGCCCGACGATGAAGCCGGGGCGCAGGATCAGGGCGCGTTCGCCCATCAGCGCTTGAACCGCGCGTTCGCACAGCACCTTGAGGCCGCCGTAGGCCGCACCGTAGCCGCCGCCCGACTGCGAGCCGCCTGCGGCGGCCTGTGCCTCGGCCTGGGCCAGCGCCTCGGCGCTGAGCTCGGCCACGGGCGCGTCTTCGTTGGTGGCCGCGTCGATCTGCGGGTAGACCGAGATGGTGGAGATCAGGGTGTAGTGCTCGCAGGCCTCGCGCAGCAGCTCGGCGCTGCGCTGCGCGGCGCTGGGCAGGTAGCAGCTGGGGTCGAGCACCGCGTCCCAACGCCGGCCGCGCAGGATGGACAGGTCGCCGCGCCGGTCGCCCTGAAGCTGTTCGACGCCGGCCATCAGGCGCCGGCCCTGGCTGCCGCGGTTGAAGAGCGTCACTTCATGGCCGGCGGCCAGGGCTTGTTCGGCCATGTGGCGGCCGAGGAATTGGGTGCCACCGAGGATCAGGAGTTTCATGGCGCGGCTGCGGCAAGACAGGGAGAGGAGTCGCAGCGATTGTCCGAACCTTGGGCCGGCCGGCCAGAGGTCACGCGGGAGAAACCCGCAGCGCGGCTTCGTGCGCTGATCGCCAGCTCAGAGCCGGTTCAGAGCCTGGCCTTGACCCGCTCGGCCCGCATCTCGGCGTCGCTCAAGGTCTTGGCCACCAGGATGGAGCCGCTGGCGCTGTTGCGCAGGCCCAGGCCATAGACGCCGCCTTCCAGCTTGGCCACGACCTGGGAGCCATCGTCGGCGCTGACGGTCAGCGTGCCATCGGCACTGACGCTCATCTTCAGCGGCAGGGCGATGGCCGGCGTGCTCTTGATGCTGAGGCTGCGCTCGCTGTAGCTCAGGCCATCGGCTTTGCGGCCGCTGTAGCGGAGGTCGCCGTAGTCGCGCTGGCTGCCGAGGTAGGCGAGATTCAGGCTGCCGCTGGCGTTGAAGCTGCTGCCCGAGGGGATGTCGAAGCTGAGGTCGCCGGTGATGCTGATCTCGGGCGTGTCGCTGTAGAGCTTGATCAGCAGC
This sequence comes from Rubrivivax sp., assembly GCA_027484885.1. Taxonomy (GTDB): domain Bacteria; phylum Pseudomonadota; class Gammaproteobacteria; order Burkholderiales; family Burkholderiaceae_C; genus Paucibacter_A. Next base: position 1,432 of record JAIXSD010000512.1, on the reverse strand, counting down.
AGCTTGTTCAGCTGGTAGCGCACGCCGGCGGTGGCGGCCAGGCTGGTGTCCACCTGCCAGCTGCCCGATTGCGCCAGCAGATTGCCCTGGTTGCAGCCATCCACCGTGTAGCGCCAGAGCGTGGCTCCGCTGCGCTCCAGAGTCACGGTGCCGCCTTGCAGGCAGGGGTAGCGGCCGGCGACGTTCTGGGTCTTGTAGAGATCCAGCAGATTGGCTCGCAGCAGCTGGCCCACATCGACCTGGCTGTGCTGGTCGGCCATCTGGGCCACGGCCACGGCGCGCACCATATTGTCGATGTTGAGCTGCTTGACCTCGCGGTCAGGCGTCAGCTCCAGGGTCACGCCGGCGCCACCGCCGCAGGCGCTCAGGCCCAGCAGGGCGAGCAGCGGCAGCAGGCGCGCCCAGCGCGGGGTGGCAGAGAAGCAAAGAGCGGGCAGGGTGTTCATGGTGGGCACCATTGTCGTTGGCATGGGGATGTGGGGTGGTGGCGTGGTGGCAGCGGCCGGAGTCACCAGACCGGGCCGACCACGAAGTAGAGGCGGCTGCCGCCATCGCGCGTGCTGCCCAGGCCCAGATAGACCGGGCCGAAGCGGCTGTCGATGGCCAGGAAGGTGCTGGCGGCGCTGCGCGTCTGGCGGCGCAGGCCGGTTTCGCCAAAAGGCACGGAGCGCTCGTTGCCGAACTCCAGCGAGGCGCCGATGCGCAGCGTGTCGCCCAGGCCGATGGGCATCTGGCCGATCTTGCGCGCCAGCACCAGGCGGCCGAAGGCATAGGACTGGGTCTTGGAGCTGGGCTCGCTGCCCGAGAGGCGCAAGAAGCCGCCCAGGCCCTCGCCCTGGGGCAGCTCCACATCCACGCTGTTGAAGCTGCCGGCCAGGGCACCGTAGACATGGCCGGCCCAGTCGCCCGAGCGGAAGGCGCGCATCACGCGGGTCTGGTAGGTCGAAGGCCGACCGGTCAGCGTCACCGGGTAGCGGCGCAGCGCCACATGGATCAGGGTGCCGCGCGCCGGGAAGGCGGGCGCATCCAGGGTGTCGCGGCGCCAGCGCAGCTCGGGCACGTTGAAGGTGGCGCGGATCTGGCGGTCGGCATCGCGGTAGTCGGAATGGATGCGCAGGCCCACCAGCTGCAGATCGCCCCAGAAGCCCATCTGCCGGCCCAGGGCCAGGCCGGTCTGGCTGAGGTTCCACTGGTAGGGCTTGAGCGACTCCGAATCGCGAATGCCGAGGTACTCGACACTGGGCTCCAGATACCAGGCCGAGCCGGGGCCCAGGGGCTGCATCAGCGCGGTTTTGAACTCGCGGTAGCCGCCCAGCTTGGCGCTGGTGCGCAGCTCGGCGCCCCAGTCATTGAGCCAGCTCAGGGTGTGCAGGGCGGCCAGGGTGTTGCGGTTGAAGCTCTTGAAATCGCTGGCCAGCTCGATGCCCAGGCG
>JAIXSD010000754.1 GCA_027484885.1 Rubrivivax sp. | reverse complement strand
GCCGAGCCGCTGGAGTTTTTCTACGGCGGCAGCGACCTGTTCGCCAAGGTCGAGGAAGCCCTGGCCGGCCAGGAAACCGGCTTTGAAGCGGCCGTGGCCCTGGAGCCCGAGCATGCCTTTGGCGACTACGACTCCAATCTGGTCTGTTTCGAGGCGCGCAGCCTCTTCCCCGATGGCGTGGAGCCCGGCATGCAGATCGAAGGCCTGCCCGAAGGCGCCGTCACCGAAGACATGCCCGATGGCCTGATCTTCACCGTGACCGAAACCTACCCCGAGCATGTGGTGCTGGACGGCAACCACCCGCTGGCCGGCGTGGGCCTGCGCATGTACATCAAGGTGCGTGATGTGCGCGAAGCCACGGCCGAGGAAATCGAGGTCGGCAGCCTGGGCGAGGCCGTTTTCAGCGTCGGCATGGCCGGCGCGCCGGACGGCGAGCCCCTGCACTGAACCCCACCGGGCCGCGCGCGGCCTCAGTAATGAGGCGGCAGTTCGTCGCGCAGGCTGCGGAAGGCCGGCCCACCGGCATCGGCCACCGGCCGATCGCGCAAGGCCAGCACCTCACGGGTCAGCGCGTCGATCTGCTGTTGCTGCCGCACGATGACCTGGTTGAGCTGCTCGACCAGGTCTTCGGTGAACGAGGCCTTGATCTCCAGATCGACCAGGCGGTTCTCGAAATTCTGCAAAGAGGTGTCCATGCCGTGATTGGAACACCGACGCCCCGTGCCTGAGGCCGCTTCGACCCCTGCCTACAATCTCACGACCATGTCGATCCCCTGCCAACCGCCCATCCTCAACATCTCGGCCTACAAGTTCGTGCCCCTGCCGGACTGCGCCGAGCTGCGCGAGCAACTGCTGGCCCGCGCGCAAGACCTGGCCCTCAAGGGCACGGTGCTGCTGGCGGAAGAGGGCATCAATCTCTTTCTGGCCGGCCCGGGCGAAGCCGTCCGCGCCTGGGTGCATGCCCTGCGCCAGGACGCGCGCTTTGCGGATCTCGCCCCCAAGGAGAGCTGGAGCGAGGCCGTGCCCTTCAAGAAGCTGCTGGTCAAGGTGAAGCCGGAGATCATCCGCATGAACCACCCGACCATACGCCCCGACCAGCAGGCCCGCGCCCCGGCCCTGCCCGCCGCCACCCTGGCCCGCTGGCTGGACCAGGGCCATGACGACGAAGGCCGGCCGGTCGTGACCCTGGACACGCGCAATGCCTTCGAAGTGGACTACGGCACCTTCGAAGGTGCGATCGATTGGCGCATCAGCAAGTTCAGCGAGTTCCCCGAGGCCGTGCAGGCCCACCGCGAAGAGCTGATGGGCAAGACCGTGGTGAGCTTTTGCACCGGCGGCATCCGCTGCGAGAAAGCCGCCATCTATCTGCAGCAGCAAGAGCTGGACGGCCCGGTCTATCAGCTCGAAGGTGGCATCCTCAAGTACTTCGAGGAAACCGGCGGACCGCATTACCAGGGCAGCTGCTTTGTCTTCGACCAGCGCGAGGCCCTGGGCGCCGCGCTGGAGCCGGCCACCGAAATCCAGCGCCCGGCCAGCGAGGCCCACCGCGCACCGGCCAGCCGCTGAACAGGCATGAGCCTGCGAACACCTGGCCCGGCCGAGCTGGCACCGCCCCCGAGCGCCTCGCAGCGCCTGGCGGCCTGGGGCCTGCGCGTGTTCGGCGCCCTGCTGTTCATCGCCGCCCTGCTCTTCGGTGCCAGCAAGGCGCCCGACCGCAGCCTGGAAAGCCTGGTGCCGCAGTGGGCGCCACCGCCCTCGGATTTCATCGAGCTGGGCGGCCAGCCCATCCACATCCGCGACCAGGGCCCGGCCGGCGACCCGACACCCCTGCTGCTGCTGCACGGCACCAGCAGCAGCCTGCACACCTGGGAAGGCTGGGTGAAGACACTCAGCCGCGAGCGCCGCGTCATCACCGTGGACCTGCCGGGCTTTGGCCTCAGCGGACCCAACCCCAGCGGCGACTACCGCGACGCGGCCTACCAAACATTCATCGCAGCCCTGCTCGATCAACTGAAGCTCGATCGCGTCATCCTGGGCGGCAATTCCCTGGGCGGGCAGATCGCCTGGCAGTTCGCAGCCCAACAGCCGCAGCGCCTGGCGGCGCTGATCCTGGTGGATGCCGCGGGCTACCCCCTGGCGCCGCGCGATATGCCGCTGGCCTGGCGGGTCAGCGCCCTGCCCGTGATCGGGCCGCTGAGCGACCATCTGCTGCCGCGCAAGCTGGTCGAGTTCAGCCTGCGCCAGGTCTACGGCCAGCCCGAGCGGGTCAGTGCGCCGCTGGTGGACCGTTACTTTGAGCTGACGCTGCGGGCCGGCAATCGCACCGCCCTGCGCCAGCGCCTGGCCCAGTGGCGAGGCGGCGACCAGGCCGGCCTCATCCCCCGCCTGCGCCTGCCCACCTTGATTCTGTGGGGCGAACGCGACCGCCTGCTGCCCCCCAGCGACGGCCAGGCCTTTGCTCGCGACATCGCCGGCAGCCGCCTGGTGATGCTGCCGGGCCTGGGTCATGTGCCCCAGGAAGAAGACCCCGCCGCCTCGCTAAAGCCGGTGCTCGAGTTCTTGCATACGCTCAAACCCTAGGTAGCAAGCGATGCGAAGCAATGCAAGATCAACCCTTCCCTTTTTGAACCCTCTAGGAGAGGCCATGCAAAAACGCCAACTGATTGCCCTGAGCACCTTCATCGCCCTGGCTTGCGGCTCGTTCGCCGCCCAGGCCCAGGCCCCGGACTGGAAAAAGATCCGCATCGGTGTGGAAGGCGCCTACCCGCCCTTCTCTGAAGTGGGCGCCGACGGCAAGCTCAAAGGCTTCGAGATCGACCTGGCCCTGGCCTACTGCGCCGAAATCAAGGCCGAGTGCACCCTGGTGCAGCAAGACTTCGACGGCCTGATCCCGGCCCTGCAAGCGCGCAAGGTCGACGCCATCATCGCCTCCGTCTCCATCACCGACGAGCGCAAGAAGACCATCGCCTTCTCCAACGCCTACTACAACACCCCGGCCCGCTTCGCCGCCAAGGCCGATGCCAAGCTGGACGTCTCGCCCGCCGGTCTCAAGGGCAAGAAGATCGGTGTGCAGCGCGCCACCATCCATGAAAAATTCGTGGACGCCACCTTCAAGCAAAGCCAGATCGTGCGCTACGCCTCGCAGGATCAGGCCTTCCTGGACCTGAAGTCGGGCCGCATCGACCTGACCCTGGCCGACCTGGTCGCCATCGACCAAGGTTTCCTGGCCAAGCCCGAAGGCAAGGGTTTCGCCTTCGTCGGCCCCAGCTATGACGATGTGAAGTACTTCGGCGTGGGCTCGGGCGTGGGCATGCGCAAGGCCGATGCCGCCACCCTGGGCAAGAAGTTCAACGACGCGATTGCCGCCGTGGCTGCCAACGGCACCTTCAAGAAGCTCAACGACAAGTACTTCTCGTACGACATCGCCCCCAAGAAGTAAGTCCGAAGTAAAAAGCGACGTTTTCGATGTTCCTGCATGGCTTTCTGAACAGCCTGCTGGAGGGAGCCGGGGTCACGCTGAGCGTGGCCCTGGCCTCTTTGGCGATGGCCATGGCCCTGGGTTTGCTGGGCGCCATCGCCAAGCTCTCCAAGTTCCGCTTCGCACGCGGTCTGGCCTACCTCTACACCACGCTGATCCGCGGCGTGCCCGATCTGGTGCTGATGCTGCTGATCTTCTACGGCGGCCAGGTGGCCGTGAACGAGATCGCCCTCAGGCTGGGCCATGAGGAATACATCGACATCAACCCCTATGTCGCCGGGGTGCTGACCATCGGCTTCATCTTCGGCGCCTACCTGACCGAGGCCTTCCGCGGTGCCTTTCTGGCCGTGCCGCCTGGGCAGCGCGAGGCCGGCCTGGCCTACGGCCTGAGCGGCTGGCAGATCGCCTGGCGCATCACCCTGCCGCAGATGTTTCGCCATGCCTTGCCGGGCCTGTCCAACAACTGGCTGGTGCTGATCAAGAGCACCGCCATCGTCTCGGTGATCGGCCTGTCCGACCTGATGACGCGCGGCCAGCAAGCGGCCGGCTCGACCCGCGAGCCCTTTGTCTTCTACCTGGCCGTGGCCCTGATCTACCTGAGTTTCACCAGCCTCTCGGAGCTGATCTTCAACTGGCTGGAAAAGCGCTTCTCCATCGGTGTGCGCAAGGGGACGCTGTGAACCTGGAAGCGATTCAAGAAAACCTGCCGCTCTATTTCAGCGGCGCCCTGGCCACTTTTGAGCTGCTGGTGATCTCGCTGCTGCTGGGCCTGCTGATCGCCGTGCCACTGGGCGTGTTGCGCAGCCTGCGCGGCAGCTGGATCTCGCGTGTGATCTGGGTCTACACCTATGTGTTCCGCGGCACGCCCATGCTGGTGCAGCTGTTCCTCATCTACTACGGCCTGGCCCAGTTCGAGGCGGTGCGCGAGAGCTTTGCCTGGCCCTGGCTGAGCTCGGCCTGGTTCTGCGCCTGCCTGAGCTTTGTGCTCAACACCGGCGCCTACACCACCGAAATCATCGCCGGTAGCATCCGCGCCCTGCCCGCCGGCGAGATCGAGGCGGCCAAGTCGCTGGGCATGAGCCGCTGGGTGATGTTCCGCCGCATCGTCCTGCCCTCGGCCCTGCGCCGCTCGCTGCCGGCTTACAGCAATGAAGCGATCTTCATGCTGCACGGCACCTCGCTGGCCAGCATCGTCACCATCATGGACTTGACCGGTGCGGCCCGCCAGGTCAACTCGACCTACTACATCCCCTTCGAGGCCTTCATCACCGCCGCGGTCTTCTACTTCCTGATGACCCTGAGCCTGGTGGCCCTGTTCCACAAGGCCGAGGCGCGCTGGCTCAAGCCCCTGATGCCGCGCTGACCCCCGAACCCGACGACGCCTTCCCATGCAGATCCAGACCCATCCCCTGATTTCCCCGGCCCCGGGCACGCAGCGCGAGCTGATCTCCATCCACTACGGCCAGCCGGCTGGCGAGCGCATCGGCCAGAAGGCCTACATCCAGGCTTCGCTGCACGCCGATGAGCTGCCCGGCATGCTGGTGGCCCACCACCTGCGCAAAAAGCTCGATGTGCTGCAGGCCGCCGGCCGCATCACGGGCGAGGTGATCCTGGTGCCCATGGCCAACCCCATCGGCCTGTCGCAGCAGATGCTGTACATGCATATGGGCCGCTTCGAAACCACCACGGGCGAGAACTTCAACCGCCACTACCCCGACCAGATCGAGGCCACGGCGCAAGCGGCCGAGTCCGAACTGAATCAAGACGCCGACCACAACACCCGCGTGCTGCGCCGTGAGCTGAAGAAAGCCGTGGCCGCCGCGCCGGTGGACACGGAACTGCAGTCCCTGCGCCGCACCCTGATGAGCCTGAGCTGCGACGCCGACATCGTGCTCGATCTGCACTGCGACGCCCAGGCCGTGATGCACCTCTACACCGAGACGCCCTGCTGGCCCGAGTGCGAGGTGCTGGCCCGTTTCATCCGCTCGCGTGTGACCTTGCTGGCCCAGGAAAGCGGCGATTCGCCCTTTGACGAAGCCTGCTCGCAGACCTGGTGGAAATGGGCGAAGCGCTTCGAGGGCAAGTTCCCGATCAAGCAGGCCTGCATGTCCGTGACGGTCGAGTTGCGCGGCGCGGCCGATGTCGAGCATGCCCTGGCCGAGGCCGATGCGCAGAACATCATCGACTTCCTCACCTACCGCGGCCTGATCAGCGGCGACCAGCCCGCCCTGCCCGAGGCCGTGGGCGATGCCCGCCCCCTGGCCGGCAGCATGCCGATCAAGGCCCCGGTGGCCGGCGTGCTGACCTTTTTGCGCGAGCCCGGCGAGACGGTGGCCGCCGGCGATGTGCTGGCCCATGTGATCGACCCGATCAG
>JAIXSD010000151.1 GCA_027484885.1 Rubrivivax sp. | reverse complement strand
CGGTGCTTGAGGCGGCAGAACAGGCCGAGGATCTTGAGGTGGCGCTGCAGGCCGCACCACTCGACCTGGCGCCAGAACTCACCGAAGTCCTCGTTCACCGGCAGGCCGGCCTTGCGCGCCTGCTCCCAGTAGCGGATGGCCCAGTCCAGCTCCTGCTCTTCGTCCCAGGAGATGAAGGCATCGCGCAGCAGGGAGGCGAGATCGTAGGCGATGGGGCCGCGCACCGCGTCCTGGAAGTCCAGGATGCCCGGGCTCTGCTCGCCGCAGACCATCAGGTTTCGCACCATGTAGTCGCGGTGCATGGCCACTTGCGGCTGTTCCAGCATGTTCTGCACCAGCACCTGGCAGCTGTGCTCCCACCACTTCAGCTGGATCTCGTTCCATTGCTGGCCGTACTCTTTTTGCACGCACCACTCGGCAAAGATCTGCAACTCGCGGCGCACAAAGGCCTCGTCGTACACGGGCAGCTGGCTGGCGTCCATCTGCAGCTGCCATTGCACCAGGGCCTGGCTGGCGGCGCGCATCAGGGGCTGGATGCGGGCCTGGTCACCCTCGGCCTGGGCCTGCAGCAGCACCGGCAGGTAGGTGCTGTTGCCCAGATCGCTGAGCAGCACAAAGCCCTGGGCCTCGTCGGCGGCGATGACCTGGGGCGCATGCAGGCCATGGCCGGCCATCTCGGCGGCGATGCGCACGAAGGGGCGCACATCGTTGGACTCGGGCGGCGCGTCCATCACGATGTAGCTGCGGCCGGCGGCGTCGTCCAGGCGCAAGTAGCGGCGCGAGCTGGCGTCGGCATTGGCCTCGCGAAGGCTGCCGGGCTGCAGCCCGAGTTCGGCCGGCAGCTGCGTGAGCCAGCTCTGGAATGCGTCGTGGCGCTGCGGGTTGGGCCAGGCAATGGTGGTCATGGGGAGGGCGGCGCGCAGGGCGCGGGTCGGCGGTTGAAGGGCAGGGAGCGGCAGGGTGTCCGAACAGGCTTGGGCGGCGATACGGACCCGGGGCCTGCCGACCGGGGCCTGCCGCGGCAGGTGGCAGGCGGCGGCCTCATGGATAATGGATTTTACAAACCGCGAGCGCTGGCTCGGCGCCGGGCTTGCGAGCCGCCGTGCCCTGCCGGCTGCGCCGCGCCCCGATTCAATCTTCCTGCCATCACTTAACGACGCCTGCCGACGCTGTGCCGCGCCCCCTGTCCCTGAACCCTTCGACCCTGGCGGTCGCCCGTTGCTGGCCGCGTTGGGCCTGGCTTTGCCTGCCCATGAGCCTGTCGGTCGGTGCGGCCGCCCAGGCGCAGGAGGCAGCGCCGCCCGCGGCGGCGGCATCGGCCGCAACCGCAACCGCATCCGCATCCGCATCGGCCCCTCAAGCACCGGCTGCCGGCGCCAAGCTCCGCCCGACCATGGTGCTGAGCAAGCGCGCGACCGACAGCGCCGGCACCGGCGAGGCTGGTGCCAGCGGTGGCAGCAGCAAGCCCGCCTTGGTGATGAGCGCACGCAGCGTCAGCACCCGCATTGACCAAGAGTCGGTGGCCGAGGGCGAGGCCGAGCTGCGCTACGGCGAGCTGCTGCTGCGGGCCGAGCGCCTCAGCTATGCCCAGGTGGACGATCTCGCGCGCGCCACCGGCGGGGTGGAGGTCAGCCGCGCGGGCAGCGTGTTCCGCGGCCCCGAGCTCAGCCTGTATGTGAACCGCTTCGAGGGTGAGTTCCTCAACCCCAGCTATTTCTTCTCGCAAACCGGTGGCAGCGGCCAGGCCGAGCGTCTGCGTTTCATCGACGCCAAGCACATGGTGGCCGAGGGCGGCAGCTACAGCAGCTGCCCGGTCGAAGAGGGCCAGCCGCTGCGCGCCTGGGAGATCAGCGCGCGCAGCCTGAGCATGGATTTCGATGCCAACGAGGGCATCGCCACCGGCGCGGTGCTGCGTTTCTACGGCGTGCCCATCCTGCCGGCGCCGACCTTGAGCTTCCCGCTGGCTGGCCAGCGCAAATCGGGTTGGTTGCCGCCCAAGATCAGCTGGGACAAGCGCAGCGGCGTTGAGTTCGGCGTGCCCTATTACTGGAACATCGCCCCGCAGCGCGACGCGACGCTGATGCCGTTTGTGATGACGCGGCGCGGCGCTGGCGTCGACAGCGAATTCCGTTATCTGGAGCCGCAGCATGCTGGCGAGCTGAACCTGGCCCTGCTGCCCTCCGACCGCCTGGCCAAGCGCTCGCGCTGGGCCTTCCATGTGCTGCAGGACGGCGAGCTGGGCATGGACTGGCGCTACCGCGTGCGCGCCGAGCATGTCTCCGACGACGATTACTGGAAAGACCTGCCCGAGCGCATCAAGAGCCAGACTCAGCGCCTGCTGCAGGCCGATGTGCAGGTGGACCGTCGCCGTGAGTGGTCCTGGGGCGAGGCCCACGCCTACGCCCGTGTCCAGCATTGGCAGACCCTGCAGGGTCTGGACCCGCTGACTCGTTTCGATTCGCCCTACCAGCGCTCGCCGCAGATCGGCCTGCGTCTGAACACGGCGGCCGATGACTCGGTGCTCGATGGCTTCCGGCCCTGGGGTCGCAAGGCCCGGCTCGAAGGCGCGGTGGAGTTGGAGTACAACCGCTTTGACCTGCCCGATTCGGCGCCCGCCAGCCAGGCGCGCGCCGGCGGCCAGCGTGTGCACTTGCTGGCCCATGCCAGCGCACCCATGGGTGGCGCGGCCTGGTGGTTGATCCCGCGCGTGGAGCTCAACGCGGCGCATTACCTGTTGGACCAACCCGGCGCCGACGGCCTGCGCTCGACCGGCCGCTCGGTGCCCACCTTCAGCCTCGACCATGGCTGGATCTTCGAGCGCGAGACCCGCTTGTTCGGCCGCGCCCTGACCCAGACCCTGGAGCCGCGCCTGCTCTACGTCAACACGCCGTACCGGGCTCAAGACCAACTGCCGCGCTTTGACTCGGCGGCCAAGGATTTCAATTTCGATTCCATCTACACGGCCAACCAGTTCTCTGGCATCGACCGTGTGTCGGACGCCCACCAGCTGACGGCCGGTGCAACCAGCCGCTGGGTCAATTCCAACGAGGGCGATGAGGTGCTGCGCCTGGGCCTGGTGCAGCGCTTCCAGTTCCGCGACCAGCGCATCACGCCCGACAACGTGCCGGTCAAGCAGCGTTTCTCCGACCTGCTGCTGCTGGGTGCGGCCCACCTGAACCCCAAGTGGTGGCTGGACGGCGCCCTGCAGTTCAATTCCGACAGCGGCCGCTCCGAGCGCGCCGTGCTGCGCGCCCGCTACTCGCCCGGCACCTTCCAGACCGTCAGCGTGGCTTACCGTCTGGCGCGCCAGCAGAGTGAGCAGGTTGAGCTGGCCTGGCAATGGCCGCTGTTCGGCAAGGCCTCGCGGGGCGGCGGCGGCAGCAGCTGCTCGGGCGCCTGGTACAGCGCTGGCCGCGTGCAGTACAGCCTGCGCGACCGCCGCCTGACCGACTCGGTGCTGGGCTTTGAATACGACGCCGGCTGCTGGGTTCTGCGGGTCGGCGCCGAGCGTCTGTCCACCGGACGCGCCGAAACGAACACGCGCTTGATGCTGCAGATGGAGCTGGTGGGCCTGTCCCAACTGGGCTCCAATGCGCTCAAGGTCTTGAGGGACAATATTCCCGGTTACCGACGACTGAGCTCTGAGCGCTCGGCAAGCACTGAAGCCACCTATGACTGACCTGTCGATTCGATCCATTTCTCTTGCGCTTGCTTTGCTGTCGGCGAGTCTGTCCGGCGTGGCGCAAACGCGCGCGGCTGACCTCAAGCCCGGTGACTACATCGCCGTGGTGGTGAACCAGGATGTGGTGGCGGCCAGCGAGGTCATCCAGCGCAAGGCCCGCCTGCGCGAGGAAGCGCGCCAGCGCGGTGATCGCATGCCGGACATGGACGCCCTGCACAAGCAGGCGCTGGAAGCCATGATCGAAGACCGCGTGCTGGTCACCTTTGCCCGCGAAACCGGCGCCAAGGTCGACGAGGCCGAGCTGGACCGCGTGGTCGGCAATGTGGCTGCGCAAAACAAGCTGACCATGCCCCAGCTGCTGGAGCGTCTCAAGGCCGATGGCCTCGATTTCCGCACCTTCCGCGAGAACCTGCGCGACCAGCTGATGACCGAGCGTGCCCGTGAGCGCGAGGTGCCGGCCCGCATCCGCATCACCGATGGGGATATCGATGCCTACCTCGACAAGCGCCGCGAGCAGCTGACCACCTCCGGCCAGCTCAATCTGGCCCAGATCCTGGTGTCCGTGCCCGAGGGCGCGCCGGAGGCCGTGGTGGCCGAGCGCCGCGCCCGTGCCGAGGCTGCCGCCGCCCGCATCAAGGCCGGCGAAGACTTTGCCAAGGTCGCCAAGGAAATTTCTGAGGACGGCAACAAGCAGCTCGGCGGTGAGATCGGCCTGCGCCCGGCCGACCGTCTGCCCGATGTCTTTGTGCAGCAGGTCAAGGGTCTGAAGACCGGCGAAGTGGCCGACACCCTGCTGCGCAGCGGCGCCGGTTTCCACTTGCTCAAGGTGGTGGAGCGCCAGGGTGCCGAGTCGCTCAACTCCATCGTGCAAACCCGGGTTCGCCATGTGCTGCTGCGCCCCTCGGCCCAGCTGACACCCGAGGTGGCGGCCCGCCGTCTGGCCGAGTTCAAGCGTGCCATCGAGTCCGGCCGCACCAGCTTCGAGCAGGTGGCCAAGGACAACTCGGAAGACGG
>JAIXSD010000141.1 GCA_027484885.1 Rubrivivax sp. | reverse complement strand
GCCATCTTTGGCGAGACGGCGGTGCGCCGCAAGATGCGGCTCAAGCTCATCGTGCACCTGGTGCGCAAGGAAACCATGGAGCGCGACTTCGAGCGTCTGCCCTACGAGCCGCTGTATGAAGACGTGCTGGGCATGCCCGTGCGCAAGGCCATCATTGCCGTGGATGCCGGCCGCAATCTGGCCGTGCTGGTCGAAGCGGCCGTGCGCAACACCGTGCTGCAGTTGCGCGGCATCGACACCTACCGGGAATTTGTCGAACGCCACCAGCGGGCGATCGAACAAGGGCAGCACAACGACGATTGAGCGCGTTGGCCGCCGGGCGCGTCGCCTTGGCGATCAGCTGCCGCGATGCGGGCAGTCGGTCTTCACGCAGGCCGCGTACAGGGCCAGGGAATGGTCTTGCAGCTTGAAACCGCGCTCGCGAGCGATGGCGTGCTGGCGCTCCTCGATCTCGGGATCGAAAAACTCTTCCACGCGGCCGCAGGTCAGACAGACCAGATGGTCGTGGTGATGGCCTTCGTTCAGTTCGAACACCGACTTGCCGGATTCGAAATGATTGCGCGAAAGCAATCCCGCCTGCTCGAACTGGGTGAGCACGCGGTACACGGTGGCGAGGCCGATGTCGGCGTCTTCCACCAGCAAGGCTTTGTAGACGTCTTCAGCCGTCATGTGGCGCTGCGCCGTCTTCTGGAAAATCTCCAGAATCTTGATGCGCGGCAGGGTGGCTTTCAGACCACTGTTCTTGATCTCGTCGGTGCGGTTCATGACACTGCTGGGGCCGGCGCGGCCCACCATGGGCCTGCCGCTAGAATGGCCCGATCATAGCCAGCTACGGGCGCCGACCGGCCCAAGCCCCCACAGAATCACGCCATGCGCAGCCCCAAAACACTTGCAATTCCAGCCCGATCCGCAGTTCTGGCGCTGGTCGTCGCCGGCGCCAGCGCCCTGAGCGCCTGCTCCAGCATGCCGGCCCTGGACATGCTCAGCTCGTCGAACGGCCAGACCATGCTGGAGCGCATCACGCCCTACAAGCTCGAGGTCGTGCAAGGCAATGTGCTGACCAAGGAACTGGTGGCGCGGGTCAAGCCCGGCATGCCGCGCGCCCAGGTGCGCGACCTGCTCGGTTCGCCCCTGCTGGCCGACCCCTTCCATGCCGAGCGCTGGGACTATGTCTTCACCATCAAGCGCCAGGGCACGCTGTACCAGCAGCGCAAGGTGGTGGCCTGGTTCGACGGCGACGCGCTGAAGTCGATCGAGGCCCCCGATGACCTGCCGGGCGAAAACGAGTTCGTCGCTGCTATCAGCTCCAAAGCCGAACGCCGCGAGCCGCCCAAGCTGGAGCTGAGCGAAGCCGAACGCAAGGCGCTGCCGATTCCGGCCAAGCCCGCCGTGCCGGCCGCCGAGGCCGTAGGCCCGGTGCGCGCCTACCCGCCGCTGGAAAAGAAGTCCTGAAGATGACGACGAGCGTGACCTCACCCTTGCGCATCGCCATCGCCGGCAGCTCCGGCCGCATGGGCCGCATGCTGATCGAAGCGGTGCTGCAGGCGCCCGATTGCCAGCTCAGCGCCGCGCTCGACCGCCCGGGCAGCCCCACGCTGGGCCAGGACGCCAGCGCCTTTCTGGGCCAGCCCAGCGGCGTGCTGATCCGCGACGATGTGCGCGCCGCGCTGCAGGGCAGCGACGTGCTGATCGACTTCACCCGCCCCGAGGGCACCCTGGCCCACCTGGCGCTGTGCGCTGAACTGGGCGTCAAGGTGGTCGTGGGCACCACCGGCTTCGATGCCCAGCAAAAAGCCCAGATCGGCGCCTTGGCCAGCCGCGTCGGCGTGATGATGGCGCCGAATATGAGCGTCGGCGTCAATGTGGTGCTGGGCCTGCTGGACCGCGCCGCACGCGCGCTCAGCGAAGGCTATGACATCGAGATCATCGAAGCCCACCACCGCCACAAGGTCGATGCCCCCAGCGGCACCGCCCTGGCTCTGGGCGAGGCGGTGGCCCATGCCCTGGGCCGCGATCTGAAGACCTGCGCCGTCTACGGCCGCGAAGGCGTGACGGGCGAGCGCGACCCCTCGACCATCGGCTTCGCCACCGTGCGCGGCGGCGACATCATTGGCGACCACACTGTGCTGTTCGCCGGCATTGGTGAGCGCATCGAGATCAGCCACAAAGCCAGCAGCCGCGCCACTTTTGCCCAGGGCAGCCTGCGCGCTGCGCGCTTCCTGGCCAGCCAGGGCCCGGGCCTCTACGACATGAACGATGTCCTGGGGCTCAAGGGATCATGAGCAGTTTCGAAGGCTTCTGGGCCCAGGGCGATGCGGTCACGCGCGGCGTCGCCTTGCTCATGCTGCTGATGTCGGTCAGCGCCTGGGTGCTGATCCTCTGGAAAAGCTGGACCCTGCAGCGCGCCCGCCGCAGCCTGGCCCGCGCGGTTCCGGCCTTCTGGGACGCGGCCGACTTGGCCTCGGGCCGCGGCGCCCTGCAGAACTTTGACGCCGAAGGCCTGCTCCTGCCCCTGCTGGACGCAGCCACCAGCGACACCCGCAGCGGCACCCTGGACGCCGCCGGCCACGCCCATTCCCGCCTGACCCGCCGCCTGCGCGACGCGCTGCACGGCGTGCTGCAGCGCCTGCAGTTCGGCCAGGTGCTGCTGGCCTCGATCGGCAGCACAGCGCCTTTTGTCGGCCTGTTCGGCACCGTCTGGGGCATCTACCACGCCCTGGTCAGCATCTCGGCCAGCGGCAATCTGAGCATGGACCGGGTCTCCGGCCCGGTGGGCGAGGCGCTGATCATGACCGCCGCCGGCCTGGCCGTGGCCATCCCGGCCGTGCTGGCCTACAACGTCTTCGGCAAGCTGCTTGGCGCTTGCGAGGCCGAGCTGGAAGGCTTTGCGCACGACCTGCGCGAGATGTTCAGCGATGCGCCGGCGCAACCGTGAGCAAGCAGCGCCTGCCTCGCGCCGTCGGAGCCTGAGATGAGCTTCGGCCGCCTGGAACGCCGCGACAGCCCCAAGCCCATGGGCGACATCAACATGACGCCGCTGATCGACGTCATGCTGGTGCTGCTGGTGATCTTCATGATCGCCGCGCCGCTGATGAGCAACTCCCTGCGCCTGGACCTGCCCAAGAGCGAGGCCGCCACGCCGGGCGACACACCGCAGTTCATCGCCCTGGCCGTGGCCCCCGACGGCGCACTCTACCTGGGCGAAGAAAAGCTCGACGCCGCCAGCTTGCAGCAACGCCTCAAGACCCTGGGCGCCGCCCGGCCCGAGCTGGAGGTGCAGCTGCGTGCCGATCAGGCCGCGCCTTATGGTGCGGTGGCCCAGCTGATCGGCTGGTGCCAGGCCGCCGGCCTGCACCGCATGGCCTTCGTCACCGACGCCGAGGCTGCCACCGCGCCCACGCCCCTACCGAAGCAGCCCTGAGCGGCAGCCCGGCCCACGACTTTTACAATCGGCGCACTTCGCACCGAGCCCACCATGAACGAAAAGTACACCCCTTCCGAGGTCGAACAGGCCGCACGCTCCCACTGGCAAGCCCGTGACGCTTACCGCGTGGTCGAGGATCAGAGCAAGCCCAAGTTCTACGCCTGCTCTATGCTGCCCTACCCCAGCGGCAAGCTGCACATGGGCCATGTGCGCAACTACACGATCAACGACATGCTCACGCGCCAGCTGCGCATGAAGGGCTACAACGTGCTCATGCCCATGGGCTGGGACGCCTTCGGCCTGCCGGCCGAAAACGCCGCGATGAAGAACAAGGTGCCGCCTGCGCAGTGGACCTACGACAACATCGCGTACATGAAAAAGCAGATGCAGGCCATGGGCCTGGCGATCGACTGGTCGCGCGAAATCGCCACCTGCACGCCCGAGTACTACAAGTGGAACCAGTGGCTGTTCCTGAAGATGCTGGAAGCCGGCATCGCCGAGCGCCGCACCCAGGTCGTGAACTGGGACCCGGTGGACCAGACGGTGCTGGCCAATGAGCAGGTGGTCGACGGCAAGGGCTGGCGCTCGGGCGCCGTGGTCGAGAAGCGCGAGATCCCCGGCTACTACCTGAACATCGTCAAGTACGCCGACGAGCTGCTCTCGGCCGTGGCCAACCCCGAGGACAAGAGCTATCTGAGCGGCTGGCCCGAGCGCGTGCGCCTGATGCAGGAGAACTGGATCGGCAAGAGCGAGGGCGTGCGCTTCGCCTTCACGCACCAGATCGCCGGTGCCGACGGCCAGCTGATCCAGGACGGCAAGCTCTACGTCTTCACCACCCGTGCCGACACCATCATGGGCGTGACCTTCTGCGCCGTGGCGCCGGAGCACCCGCTGGCCACGCACGCGGCCGCCACCAACCCGGAACTGGCTGCCTTCATCGAAGAATGCAAGCGCGGCGGCACGACCGAAGCCGAACTGGCCACGCAGGAGAAGAAGGGCAAGCCCACCGGCCTGTTCGTCAGCCACCCGCTGACCGGCGCGCAGGTCGAGGTCTGGGTTGGCAACTATGTGCTGATCAGCTATGGCGACGGCGCCGTGATGGGCGTGCCGGCGCATGACGAGCGCGATTTCGAGTTCGCCAACAAATACGGCCTGGCCATCAAGCAGGTGGTGGCGGTCGAGGGCGAGAGCTTCAACGACAAGGTCTGGGCCGACTGGTACGGCGACAAGCAAAAAGGTGTGTGCGTCGCTTCGGGCGAACTCGACGGTCTGGGCCACAAGGCCGCCGTCACCAAGGTCGCCGAGCTGATGGCCGCCCGCGGCCTGGGCGAGAAGAAGACCACCTGGCGCCTGCGCGACTGGGGCATCAGCCGCCAGCGCTACTGGGGCACACCGATCCCCATCATCCACTGCGATGACTGCGGCCCGGTGCCCGTGCCGACGCAAGACCTGCCCGTGGTGCTGCCCGAAGAGTGCATCCCTGATGGCAGCGGCAACCCGCTCAAAAAGCACGCCGGTTTCCTGAACGTGGCCTGCCCGAAATGCGGCAAGCCGGCCCAGCGTGAAACCGACACCATGGACACCTTCGTGGATTCGTCCTGGTATTTCATGCGTTACTGCGACGCCAAGAACAGCGAGGCCATGGTCGGCGAGGGCAGCCAGTACTGGATGCCCATGGACCAGTACATCGGCGGCATCGAGCACGCGATTCTTCACCTGCTCTACGCCCGCTTCTGGACCAAGGTGATGCGCGACCTGAAGCTGATCAGCTT
>JAIXSD010000012.1 GCA_027484885.1 Rubrivivax sp. | reverse complement strand
TTCGCATCAAGGGCCAGGCGCGCGAGCTGCCGGTGAGCCGGGCCTATGTGCATCTGTTCAAGGCCATGTGAGCCCCGGCACTGAGGCGCCCTGAGGCCACACAAGCCAGACGTCTGTCCGCGGAGGAAGGCCATGACCGAGCTGTCCCTGTTTCCACTTCAGCTGCCTGCCTTGCTGGTGAGCGCCAGCGCCGCCGTGGTGGGGGTGCAGGGAGCCCTGCACCTGTGGCTGACGTTTCGCGGCGCCAGTTTTGCGCCGCGGGATGCCGAGCTGGAGGCTCGCATGAAGGCGGTCTCGCCGCGCATCACGCGCCAGACCACGCTGTGGCGGGCCGGCCTGGGTTTTCATGCCAGCCACAGCTTGGGCGCCATGCTGTTTGCGCTGGTCTATGCCCAGTTGGTCTGGGTCGAGCCGGCGCCGCTCTGGCAGCTGCCGCTGCTGCAGGCCCTGGGCCTGGTCTACCTGCTGGCCATGGGCGTGCTGGCGCGCCTGTTCTGGTTCCGCGTGCCGCAGCAAGGCCTCTTGCTGGCCTTGCTTTTCTACGTGTCAGCGCTGTGGCTGCATTGGGCCTGAGCGGCCCTGAGGTTCAGCGGCCAGCCTCTCGGGCCCCGCAGTTCAGAGCCCCGGGCGCAAATCGGTGCTCACGCCCTTGAGCTTGCGGTAGAGCGTGCTGCGACCGATGCCCAGCTGGCGCGCGGCCAGTGCCATATTGCCCTGGCAGTTCTGCACCGTCTGCAGAATCATGCGCATCTCGGATTCGCGCAGCGTCAGTGCGTCCGGTGCAGGCCCTGCGGCGCCGTCGCTGAGCAGGGGGCTGAAGGCGGTGTCGCTGTCGAAGCCGGCGTGCTGCTCGCCGGCCGCGGGCAGCGCTGCAGCAGTCCGCAACTCAGCGGCTCCGACCTGCGCCATGGCTGGGCTGCTCGGCACCGGCATCGCACGGAAACCGGGCACGACGATGTGTTGCCCGCTGTTGGCACCTGGGCTGAGGCGTCCATAGAGCAGGGCGCTGCCATCTTTCGCGCCCGCCGCCGGGTGCAGCATCAGGCTCATGGCGGGTTCGGCCTGGCGTTGGCTTAGCTCGAACAGCTCGCCCAGGCTCAGGCCGAAGAGCTGCTGCAGATCGAGGCGACGCAGGGCCGTGGAGGGCAGATTGAGCAGGTCCAGTGCGCGCCGGTTGGCGCCCAGCAGTTGGCCATCCTCGCCCAAGGCCAGCACGCCTTCGTTGAGCGTGCCCAGTCGCTGCGGGCTGGCATGCAGATGCAGGCGCAGGTGCTGGCTGAATTTGTCGTTGAACCACTGGTTCTCGATCATGCGCGCGGAGATGCGCGCCAGCGCGAGCGTGTGGGGGTGGTAGCTGCGGCGGTCGCTGGAGACATCGATCACACCGAGCAGGGCGCCCTTGTGGTCAAAGATCGGTGCGGCCGAGCAGGTCAGGAATTGCAGCGAGCGCAGGTAATGCTCAGCGCCGTTGACCAGGGTGGGGCGCTCGGTCATCAAGGTGGTGCCCACCGCATTGGTGCCCTGCGTGGCTTCGGCCCATTGCGCGCCGGGTGCCAGTGCCACTTGTTGGGCGCGCGCAAGGAAACCGGGGTCGCCGAGCGAATGCAGCACCACGCCGCTGGCATCGGTCAACAGCACCATGCTCTGGGCATGGCTGAGCTGTTCGTAAAGCATCTCCATCAGCGGCAAGGCCTGGGCGCAGAGCCGGGCGTTGCGATGCAGCAGCTCGGTCAGTCGGCTGCCTTCGATGCGGTGGAGGTCGGGGGCTTGCTGGGGCTGCAGACCGAACATCTGGCAGCGTTCATGCGAGCTCTGGATGGTGCTGTGGTGTAAAGCTTGGCTGTGCGCCGAGGCGGTGCCTCGCGCGAGTTGGGTTGAAAACAAAACCTACCCCTGTGTGCATTATTTGACGGTCCACTATCGGGCAAGCGTCTGGCACTGGCAAGCGGGGAAGGCTGGGTAAGCATGTCTAGCCCCCCAATTTGAAGTAACAATATTTGAAAAACGTATGTCAGGCGTTACTGGTTGCGCGCACTTCGCCCATTGTGGTGGTGCCTTGCAACACTTTCAGAATGCCGTCCTGGCGGAGGGAGCGCAGCCCTTCGTTCAAAGCGGCCTGAAACAGCTCTTCGGCGCGCGCACCGGTCTGGATCAGGCGCCGGATGGACTTGCTCACCACCAGCAGCTCGTGCAGGCCGGCGCGGCCCTTGAAGCCGCTGAAATCGCATTTCTCGCAACCGGGGCTGTGGAAGTGCAGCAACTCGCCGTTGATGCCGAATCGGGCTTGCCAGTCGGCCAGCAAGGCCGCCCGGTCGGGCCGGTGCTCGGGGGCGAAGACATGGAGGTAATCGTCCAGCCACTCGTCCTGGTCGCTCTCGCTCAGTGGCTCGCCGACGCGGCAGGACGGGCACAGGCGGCGCACCAGACGCTGGGCCAGCACGGCCAGCAGGGAGTCGGCAAAGTTGAAGGGGTCCATGCCCATGTCCAGCAGGCGGGTGATGGTCTCCGCCGCGCTGTTGGTGTGCAGGGTGGACATGACCATATGGCCGGTCAGCGAGGCCTCGACCGCGATCTCGGCGGTTTCCTGGTCGCGGATTTCGCCCACCATGATCACGTCCGGGTCGGCGCGCAGGAAGGCGCGCAAGGCCTTGGCAAAGGTCCAGTCGATGCGCGGGTTGACCTGCACCTG
Organism: Rubrivivax sp.; assembly: GCA_027484885.1. Lineage (GTDB taxonomy): Bacteria > Pseudomonadota > Gammaproteobacteria > Burkholderiales > Burkholderiaceae_C > Paucibacter_A. The sequence continues at coordinate 3,193 of JAIXSD010000012.1, read as the reverse complement.
GCGCAGGCCGGCCTGGGTGATTTCGATCGGGTCCTCAGCCGTCCAGATCTTGCGGTCGGGCGTGTTGATGTGGGCCAGGGCCGAGTGCAGGGTGGTGGTCTTGCCGGAGCCGGTCGGGCCCACGCACAGCACCATGCCGTAGGGGCGGGCCACCGCCTCTTGCAGGTTCTTGAGGTTGGACTCGCTCAAGCCCAGTTTGGCCAGGGGCAGGGGTTTGGAAGACGAGAGCAGCCGCATGACCACGTCTTCCAGATTGTTGTTGGTCGGGATGGTGGCCACGCGCAGCTCCAGCTTGGACTGCGGCATGAAGCGGCCGAAGTTGATCTTGCCGTCCTGCGGCTTGCGGCGCTCGGAGATGTCGAGCTCGCACATGATCTTGATGCGGGCGATCATGGCGTTGCGGTAGGTGTGGGGCAGCTCCAGATAGGGGTGCAGCACGCCGTCGCGGCGGAAGCGAATCTTGACCTTCTCGCTGCCCGGGTGGGTTTCGATGTGGATGTCGGACACGCCCTGGTTGCTGGCGTCGAGGATCATGGTGTTGATCAGGCGCACCAGGGAGTTGTCGCTCTGCTCGATCGGCTGCTCGTCCTCGCGGACATTGCGCTCCTGGCCTTCGCGTTCCAGGGTCTCGATCAGCTTGTCGGCCTTGTCCAGGCTGAAGTCGATCTGGAAACCGCCCGGGCCCATATCGGCCGCGCGGCCCATGGACTCGGAGCCGTAGCGTTCGTAAGCCTGATGAATGGCAAAGCTCAGCGAGCCGACCTTGGCCAGGGTGGGCGTGACCTTGAGCTGGGAGATGAACTCCACCTCATCGAGCGCATCGCGCCGGGTCGGGTCTTCCATGGCCACGATCAGGCGGCCGTCGCGCAGCAGCAGGGGCAGCACCTCCAGGCGCTTGGCCACGGCATAGGGCAGCTTGACGATGGCCTCGGGCTCGAAGGCGAAGTTCGTCACATCGACCAGGGGGTAGCCCATCTTGCGCGCCAGGGCCGACTGCAAGGCTTGGCGCGTGACCACGCCTTTGCGCACCAGCAGCTCGCCCAGCGGCACCGAGCGGTCATCGCGCTGCTGCAGCAGGGCTTGTTCGAGCTGCTCTTGCGTGATCAGGTCCAGGGCCAGCAAGGCCTCGCCGATGCGCACCATGGGCATGCGGGCTTGCTGGTCGATGGCCTGGATCAGCTGGTCCGCAGTGACGATTTGCTGGGCGACGAGGATGTCGCCAACGCGGCGCGAGCGCAGATGGCTTTGCTCGTTGACGGCGTCTTCCACCTGGTCGGAGGTGGCCAGCTGTTCCTTGATCAGCAGGTCACCAATGCGCTCGCCGATCTCGAAATGCTCCAGCGCTTCGCGTGGGATGAAGACGCGCAGCACCGAGTCGTCGCTGTCGCTCAGCGGCGGGAAGAGGAAGAGCCCCAGGTCGTCATGACCATGGCCGATGGTGACGCCGCGCAACTCGCCGCCACCGACAAAGTGCAGCTTGAACTCGCTGCGCGGCCGGTGGTCCAGGCGCAGCACATCGTCGCTGGTCTGCGAGCGCGGCGGCACGGTGATGGGGCGCAGCAGCTTGATGGCGCGGAACTGGCTGAACTTCAGCGGCATGGCGCTGCGCGCCGGCGGCACATTGATTTGTGCCAGGCGCTCGTGCGGCGCCATCAGGATCACATGGCCGGCCGTGCGGCTGTTGTTCAGGCCCAGGATTTCGCAAGGTTCCGCCGAGGTCTGCGGCAGGGCTTGCGGATAAGCCGCATAGGGCGGCATGGGCCAGGCGAAGTTGTCGGCGCTGCGACCCATGGCCCCGGCCGGTTGGCCTTGCACCCCCGGCGCGCGAGGGTTGCCCCCGGGCTCGCCCGCGCTGGAGCCGGCCTTCTCATGCGGCCAGGGCAACGGGGTGGACAGATCGGTCATGATGCAAGCGTCTCCAACAACAAATAGTCATGCGCCGCTGCAAGCTGGCGCCATCCAGAAATCGAGTTCGGCCGTGCGGGGCCCGTGCCTGGGGTCAAGCCTTGCCCACAGCGTCGCCAGAGACCGCAGCCTCTCAGGCGAATGCTACTGCCCCGCCTGCACGCACAAGCCCCGAATTGGCGGGAAAAGCGCGGCCCGAGTTCGCATTGTGTTGTGTTTTGCATTCTCGGGTGCTGCCAGCAAGACAGGGTGGCTCGCCGAGAATGCGGAAGTCGTTTGATTTCTCTCCTTCCGATCACGCCCGCTTTTGGCGCGCGCACCTTGCCATGACCCATGCTCCCTCTCGCCTGCCGACCTTGCTCCTGACGGGCTTCGATCCCTTCGGCGGCGAAAGCTTGAATCCCTCCTGGCGGCTGGCCCAGGCCCTCGATGGCCAGGAAATCGCGGGCCACCGGGTGGTGGCGCGGCGACTGCCCTGCGTCTTTGGTCAGGCGCTGGATAAGCTCCATCAATGCCTCCATGACCTGCAGCCCGCCTTGGTGCTGGCCCTGGGCCAGGCCAGCGGCCGCACCGAGTTGTCTCTGGAGCGGGTGGCCATCAATGTGGACGATGCGCGCATTCCGGACAACCTTGGGGCGCAGCCCATCGATCTGCCCGTGTTGGCCGATGCGCCCGCGGCCTACTTCAGCACCCTGCCGATCAAGGCCATGGTGGCGGCGCTGCGCGAGGCGGGCATACCAGCGGGGGTCTCGCAGACCGCCGGCACCTTTGTCTGCAACCATGTCTTTTTTGGCCTGCAGCACGCCTTGCGCAACAGCGCGGTGCGCAGCGGCTTCATGCACATCCCGCTCTTGCCCGAGCAGGCCGCCCGTCATCCACAGGCGCCCAGCATGAGCCTGGTCACCATGTGCCAGGGCTTGCGACTGGCCTTGCAAGTGGCTCTGCAGGTGCAAACCGATCTGCGTCAGAGCGCGGGCAGCTTGAATTGAGGGTGGCCAAAGATTTTTCTGCCCGGCTGTAAGTTCTGCCGCCTGGCTTGCGACAGAGTTCGGTCGGCGGCATCATGCCCCGGCCGCCGCCGAAGGCGCTACCCTCGCTCTGCCGATGGCAACGCTCGCGGCCGCAACATGTCCTGCCCCATCCCTTCTTCAGGAGTTTTCATCATGCAAAGCAAACAGCTGGTTTCTGCGGCACTGGCCGCCGTCTGTGCCATGGGTCTGATCGATCAGGCGGCCGCCCAGGACAAGGGCGCGAAAGAGAAGTGCTACGGCATTGCCAAGGCCGGCCA
>JAIXSD010000089.1 GCA_027484885.1 Rubrivivax sp. | reverse complement strand
GCCTTGGCCTCGCCGTCCATGACCACGCGGCCGCTTTCCAGGATGTAGCCGTAGTCGGCATAACGCAGCGCCATATTGGTGTTCTGCTCGGCCAGCAAAAAGGTCACGCCTTCCTTGCTGTTGAGGTCTTTGACGATCTCGAACACCTCCTCGACGATTTGCGGCGCCAGGCCCATGGAGGGCTCGTCCAGCAGCACCATGCGCGGGTTGGCCATCAGCGCGCGGCCGATGGCGCACATCTGCTGCTCGCCGCCCGAGGTGTAGGCGGCCTGTGAGCTGCGCCGGGTCTTGAGGCGGGGGAAATAGTTGTAGACCTTCTCCAGCGTCTCGGCCACGGCGGCGCGGCCGTCGCGCCGGGTGTAGGCGCCGGTCATCAGGTTGTCCTCGATGCTCAGGTGGGCGAAGCAGTGGCGCCCCTCCATCACCTGCACCACGCCGCGGTTGACCATCTCGGCAGTGGAGAGCTTTTCGATGCGTTCACCGCGCAGCTCGATGCTGCCCTTGCTGACCTCGCCGCGCTCGCCCGCCAGCAGGTTGGAGACGGCCCGCAGCGTGGTGGTCTTGCCCGCGCCATTGCCACCGAGCAAGGCCACGATGCGGCCTTCCTGCACCTGAAGGGACACGCCCTTGAGCACCAGGATCACGTGGTTGTAGATGACCTCGATGCCGTTGACGTTGAGGAGTGGGGTGGACATGGTGGTGAAGGAGAAAGTGAACCGGTGAATCGGTGAACGGGTGATTGGAGAAATGGGCAGGTGATCGGCAATGGCGCATCGCCGGCTCACCTGCTCATGGCTTCACCCGTTCATCGTGCTCAAGACTGGCAGTCCGCGGGGGGCCGCCGCTCCAGCTTCTTCTCGGCCGCGTACTTGTCGGCCGCCTGCTTGACCATGGGCTTCAAGATCTGCTCATCGGCCTGCATCCAGTCGGAGCTGAAGTTCCACTTGGCGCCGTCCCAGGTGTGCACGCGGGCCCAGGTGGATCCCATGTGGTCGGCGCAGGAGGTGGACAGCGGGCGCAGCACACCGGCCAGGCCCAGGGCGTCGAGCTTCTTCTGATCCAGGGCTAGGTTCTCCAGGCCCCAGCGCACCTGCTCGGCCGTCATGACCTTGCCCTTGCCGTAGCGCTCCTGGGCGCGCCGCACGGCCTCGATGCCCAGGGCCTGGATGATCACGCCGCGGGTGTAGAGCACCGAGCCGACTTCGTCCTTGGGACCGGCGCCCTGGCCCTTGTCGTGCACATGCTTGAGGATGTCCTGGATGACCTTGGGGCTCTGGCCCGAGGTATTCAGCGCCAGCGCGTTGTAGCCCTTGGCGCCCTCGCCCACGTCCTTGACATCGGGCTCGGCGCCAGCCCACCAGACGCCGTACATCTTCTCCCGCGGGTAGCCGGTGGCCTGGGCCTCCTTCAGCGCCGTCGAGTTCATCACGCCCCAGCCCCAGAGCAGCACATAGTCGGGCCGCTGCTGGCGCACCTGCAGCCAGGCCGACTTCTGCTCCACACCCGGCGCCGTCACCGGGATCTTGATCAGATCGAAACCGTGCATCTTCTGCCGCTCATCGAGCAGGGGCATGGGCTCCTTGCCGAAGGGCGAGTCGTGATAGACCAGGGCGATCTTCTTGCCCTTGAGCTTGTCGAAACCGCCCTCTTTCTTGGCCAGGTGCTGGATCAGCATGTCGGCCGCTGTCCAGTAGCTGCCCATCAGCGGGAAGTTCCACTTGAAGACATTGCCGTCCTGCGAAGCGGCCAGGCCATAGCCCAGGGTGATCAGGGGGATCTTGTCCTTGATGACCTTGTCGGTCAGCGCGAAGGTGATGCCGGTGGCCTGCGGGTCGAAGAGCGTGGCGCCCTTGCCTTTCAGGCGCTCATAGCATTCGACGCCCTTGTCGGTGGCGTAACCGGTTTCGCATTCTTCATACGTCAGCTTGACGCCGTTCACACCGCCGTCGCGGGCGTTGATCATCTTCAGATAGTCCTGCTTGCCATTGGCCCAGGGCGTGCCGTTGGGCGCGTAAGGCCCGGTTCGGTAGACCAGCAAGGGGAAGAACTGCTCCTTGGCTTCGGGCGCCGCCTGGGCCGGGCCGAACAGGCCCGATGCAGCTGCGGCCAGGGCCAGAACGAGGGGTGGCTTCAGTTTCATGCGTGTCTCCAGTCGATGCGCACTCAAGCGGTGCGTTATGGGTTGAACAAAAGCAGGCGCGAAAAATCAGTGTGGGAAATATCAATGCGGGAAAGGCCAGAGCCGCAGCTTCTCCTTGGCCGTGGACCAGAGCCGGGCCAGCCCATGGGGCTCCTTGATCAGGAAGAACACGATCAGGGCGCCAAACACCATCAGCTCCAGATGCGAGGCCGTCTCGGTGCTCATGGGCAGGCCCAGCCAACTTGGAATCTGGTTCAGCAGCAGGGGCAGAAAGATGATGAAGGCGGCACCGAAGAAGCTGCCCATGATGGAACCCAGGCCGCCGAGGATGACCATGAAGAGCAGCTGGAAGCTGCGGTCGATGGAAAAGGCCGCCGGCTCCCAGGAGCCCAGATGGACAAAGCCCCAGAGCGCGCCGGCCACGCCGACGATGAAGCTGCTGACGGCGAAGGCGCTGAGCTTGGCGTAGACCGGGCGGATGCCGATGACGGCCGCCGCCACATCCATATCGCGCATGGCCATCCACTCGCGGCCGATGGCGCCGCGCACCAGGTTCTTGGTCAGCAGGGCGAACACGCAGACAAAGCTCAGGCAGAACAGGTACTTCTGCACCGGCGACTCGATGGCCAGGCCGAGGACGCTGAGGTCCGACACCGAGACATTGCCCGAGG
>JAIXSD010000063.1 GCA_027484885.1 Rubrivivax sp. | reverse complement strand
GGGATGAACTTGCCGTAGACCTTGAACACCAGCTGGACGTCCACGTGGCCCAGCTGGCTGGCGACGTACCAGGGGTTCTCGCCTGCGGTGAGCAGGCTGCTGGCGAAGGTGTGGCGCACCTGGTAGGGGTTGCGGTACCGGACCCCGGCGCGTGTGCACAGCGGCTGCCACAGCGTCTTGCGGATCTGGGCGTCGGCTTCCCAGGCGGTGTTGGTGCGCGGGTTGAGCCAGACATGGGCGTTGGCCAGGAAGCTCGCGGGCTTCTGGGCGTGCAGGGCTGCCAGGGCTGCGGGGTTGAGGTTGACGTCGCGGATGCCCGCCTCGGTCTTGGGGCCCTTCTCGGTCTTGGACACCAGATTGAGGTCGATGCGCACCTTGCTGCCCACCCAGTCGATGCGGTCCCAGCGCAAGGCCATCAGCTCGCCAGGCCGCAGGCCGGTGGCGAACCAGAACTGCATCATGGGTAGCTCGTCGGCGCGGGCGGCCTTGAGCAGGGCGTCGCGCACAGCCTGGGTGACGAAGGGGTTCGCCGCGTAGTGGCTGGCCTTGGAGCTCTTGCGCAAGAGCTTGCCTGGCGCATTCTGTTTGAAGGTAGCGATTGAGATGCGGTCGTCTTTCAGGGTGTTCTCGATCAGTTTGTGCGCGGTGGGGGGGGGCTTACCGCTTGGGTTGACGGCTTCAAATTCAATCCAATGGCTTGGCCTTCCAGCGATGGCCGACATCACACCACCGCCTGATGGCAACTTGGTCTGTTTGCTGGGCTGGCGGCGACGCCTGTTCGTATTGAGATTCCGCGCCGCCTGGTCATTTCATGTTGAGCCTCGCTTCTTGCCGGCATTGCTAATGCGGTGAAGGCCCTCGCGGCACTTTTCACCCTTTGCTTGCGGGGGCTGTCAGCGCGTGCAGATGCGGTTCAAATGCAGCGCTCGTCGGTGTGGCGGCGATTGCAGGGCTTGCCTCAAGGGATCTGCCTTTGGCCTGTGGTAGCGTGTCGCGCTTTGATGTGGTCGTGGCATTGAGGCGCAGCTGTGGATGAGAGGTGGCTGTGCTGTCCTGATCGCTGCTTGTGGTGTTTCCTGGATAGAAAAAGAGATCGCTTGTGAGCAACAACTTTGCAAAGTCTGTAATTGGGTCTGTGGTGCTGGCTGCGTTGATGGCTGGCTGTTCCAGTGAAACACCTGAAAAGCTGGTGGGCTCCGCCAAAACTTATCTGGAGAAGAATGACCGCAAGGCGGCTTTGATCCAGCTGAAAACTGCGATTCAGAAGAACGGCAATTTGTCGGAGGCCCGTTTTCTTATGGCCAAGACCATGTCGGAAATGGGAGACCAGGAAGGCGCGCTGATTGAACTGGGTAAGGCCTCGCAACTCGGCTACCCCGATGAAGACGTTCAGCCCCTGGAGGCGCGCATCCTGATCATTCAGGGGGACATGGCCAAGGTGGTCAGCCGGTTTGGCTCTGCTGCCCTGAAAGCGCCTCAGGCTCAGGCTGATCTGTTGACCTCATTGGCGGTGGCGCAATCGTCTCTGGAGCAACTGCCGGAGGCGCGCAAGCTGATCGATCAAGCTTTGACGCTGGTGCCAAAAGATGCGCGTGCCCGCCTGGTCGAAACCCGTTTGAAGGCGGCAGAAGGAAATTTTGACCGCGCTTTTGAGCAGCTTCAGGTGCTGGTGAAAGAGGAGCCCAAGCGCAGCGATGTGTCCCTGCTGCAGGGCGAGTTTCTCGAGTTCAAGGGTGAGGTGGGTGCTGCGGTCGATGCCTATCGCAAGGCGGTTGAGCAGGACAGCATGAACTATGTCGCCCAGAGCCGCGCGATTGCGGCCCTGATTCGACAGCAGGATTTCAAGGCGGCGCAGACCGTCTGGGAATCGATGAATGCAAAGATTCCGAACAACCTCAATACTTCCTATTTTGGTGTGCTCCTTGCCTTCGAGCGCGGCGATATGAAGCTGGCCGAAGATCGCCTTCAGCCTTTGCTCAAGCGTGCGGGGGACAGCGGCAAGGTTCTCTATTTGGCTGGGGCCATCAGCTTTCAAAAAGGAGCCATGACCCAGGCCGAGACCTACCTCGGCAAGGCCATGAGCACGGATTTGGGTGAGTCTTCGCCGGGTGTGCGTGCGCTGTTGGCGCGTGTGTTGATTCGAATTGGCAACCCGACCAAGGCGTGGACTTTGGTAAAGCCCTTTTTGGACCGGCCGCCGCTTGACCCGGAGATCGTGGCCGTTGGCGCTGAAGCCAGCCTCAAGCTGGGTGAGTTTGGGCGGGCGCAAGAGCTCTTTAAGCAGGTCATGCAGCTGAACCCGAAAGATTTCCGCGCCCGTACCTACCTGGCGGTGGACAAAGTCAACAAGGGCGAGGTTGAACTGGGGATCCAGGAATTGCGGGCCATTTCGGAAAAGGAAAAATCCGCCACTTCGGATCTGGCTTTGATCAGTTCTTTGATGGGTAAGAAGGACTACGAGCGCGCGTTGGAGGCGGTTGCAGTGCTCGAGAAGAAGGAGCCCGAGCGCCCCGATGCAGCAAATCTGCGCGGGCAAATCGAGATTCAAAGAGGCAGTTTTGACAAGGCTCGCTTTGCATTTGAGGCTGCCCTCAAAATCGACTCACAGTCCTTCCCGGCAGCTCGTGGATTGGCCGATCTTGATGTGCGCGCGCGAAAGCTGGAGCCGGCCATTGCTCGTTTTGATCGCATGGCTGCCGAGAACCCCAAAAACCTCCAGGCGCGCATGGCCGCGATTGGTCTGCGGGCGCAGCGGGGCGCTACTCCCGCCGAACTGGCAGGCTTACTGGAAGAAACGGTGAAGGCCTTGCCCGGGGAGATCGCGCCGCGAGAGAATTTGTCGGGCATTTACCTGGAGCAAAACGACATCAAAAAGGCCCTGAGCCTGGCTCAGGACACCGTCACGCAGTTTCCGGCGCGACCCGAGGCCTTCCGAATTTTGGGCAATGTGCAAATGGCCGGGCGCGATTTCAATCAGGCGGAGACCAGCTATGGCAAATGGGCGGCTCTGCAGCCGAATTCAGTTGCTCCCTTGATGGCTTTGGGACGCTTGTATGTGGGTAAGGGTGAGCCAAACCAGGCGCTTGCCGTACTGAAGAAAGCGCTGCAGATCCAGCCCCAGTTGCAAGAGGCGCAGGCGGCCATGGCCTCGGTCTTGGTGGGTTCGGGGCGAGGCGCCGAGGCTGAAAAGCTCTGTTTGGAGATTCAGCGCGCGCAACCCAAGAACTACTTTGGCTACGCTCTGGCGGGCGATGTGGCAGCCTTTCAAAAGGCATGGACTGCGGCTGCACGGTGGTACAAGCAGGCGCTGAGCGTCGACTTCCGCCGAAGCGAAGTCGCGATGAAGCTCCATAAAGCTTTGATCAGCGGCAAGGACTTGGATGCGGCTGACAAATTCGCTCAAGAGCGCAGCAAGGCATATCCCACGGATGTCTTGTTCCTGTTCTATGTCGGGGATGTCGAGCTGGCTCGTTCCCGGCCCGAGCAGGCGGAGCGCTGGTATGCCCAGGTGCTCAAGTTGCAGCCTGAAAATGTGGCGGCCTTGAACAATTTGGCCACGCTTGCGCTAAAACGCAGTGATGGCAAGGCGAAAGAGTACGCGGAAAAAGCCCTGGCCCTGCAGCCCAACAGCCCCGTCGTCATGGATACGGTCGCTTCCGTCTACGCCGCCGCCGGCGAGAACTCAAAGGCTGTGGAAATCCAGCAGAAAGCTGTGGCCTTGACGCCGGCCAATTCGGAATTCCGTTTGAATCTGGCTCGGTACCTGCTCGCAGCCGGACAAAAAGACCAAGCGAAGATACTGCTGAAGAAGTTGGCCGCGGATGATCCATCGGCCGCCAGCAGCCCGGAGTTCAAAGCGGTCCAGTCAAAACTGTGAATGAAGCATGTCGAGATTCTTTACAGGCTCGGCTTTCATTGCTGGCATCTGAGTGATTTGTATTCTTAAGATATTGTTTTGTAAGGGATTTTTCATTTTGGCACGGCGCGTGCTTCTTGCTAGCCAGGGAACGATCCCCATCCATATCAGGAGAAATACCATGAAAGCAACGAAGAAGTTTCTGTCCGGTTTGAGCCTGTTGGCCATGCTGGGTTCGGCCAACGCTGCAACATTCAACACCCCTGACGGTGTGCTCAACAACTTTGGCGG
>JAIXSD010000506.1 GCA_027484885.1 Rubrivivax sp. | reverse complement strand
GCCTTGCAGGCCCAGCTGCAAGACCCCGAGGGCGATGCCTTCAACCGCGCCCAGATGCGCGGCCACATCACCACCAGCGCCATCGTGCTGGACCCCGGCACCCGCCAGCTCCTGCTGATTCATCACAAGACCCTGCAGCGTTGGCTGCAGCCGGGCGGGCATTTCGAAGCCAATGAGGCGGCCGACCCGCTGCTGGCCTCGGCCCTGCGCGAGGCGCGCGAGGAAACCGGCGTCGAGGCCTTGCAGCCTCACCCGGAGTACGTCGACCCCACCACCGGCCTGGCCCTGCCGCTGGACATCGACAGCCATGCCATCCCCGCCAACCCGCGCAAGCAGGAGGGCGCGCACTGGCACCACGACTACGCCTACCTGCTGCTGGCCGACAGCCGCGCGCCGCTGCGCCCGCAGCTGGCCGAGGTGCATGCCGCCGCCTGGCAGCCGGTGAGCGCCTGGGCCGAGGCACCCGATTTGCGTTTTCAAAGGGTGGCGCGCAAGCTGGAGGTTCTGGGCCTGGCCTGAGCGAAAAGATGAGGGGGCGGGTGAGCCGGCGTGCCGGCAAACATGGCTTTCGCCTGCGGCAGGCTTGCCACCTACACTGCGCAGCTTTGCCTGCTTCTGCGCTGCGCCCCATGCCCGATCGCTCTTTTGCCGCTCCCGCCCTGCCTCTGACCCCGCTGGCCGCCCGCCTCTTGATGGTGATGGCTGCTCTGTCCCTGGGCCCGGGGGCCGCGCGGGCCAACGACGCCGCGGTGCAAGCCGCCAGCGATGCCTTCGGCACCAGCATTGGCCGCGAGACCATCGGCCTCTACACCAGCAGCAGCGTGCGCGGTTTTTCACCGACGGCGGCCGGCAATGTCCGCATCGATGGCCTGTACTTCGACCAGGTCTGGGGCCTGAGCGCGCGCCTGCGCCAGTCCAGCAATGTGCGCGTCGGCCTCTCGGCCCAGGGCTTTGTGTTCCCGGCGCCCACCGGCATCGTCGACCTCAGCCTGCGCCGCCCGGACGCCGAGCCCAGCGCCCAGCTGGTGCTGGGCCTGGACCAGTGGCGTGGCCGTTATGTCGACCTGGATTTCAGCCACCCGCTGAGCGCCGATGGCCGCTGGGCCGTGACTGGCGGCTTCTCCAAAGCCCATGTCGAGTACGGCAACGGCACCGACGGTGAGTTCACCACCGGCAGCCTGGCGGTCTGGTGGCGGCCCGATGTGCACACCGAGGCCATGGTCTTCGCCTCGGCCATCGACACGCCCTACGACCGCATGGGCCCGCAGGTCTCCAGCGCCACCCCCAGCCTGCCGCCGCTGGGCGAGGCGCGGGTCTTCAAGGGCCCGGACTGGGCGGCCTACAGCGGCGTGGGCCGCAACTACGGCGCCACCCTGCGCCATGCCTTCAACCCGGCCTGGCAGTTGCGCGCGGGCCTGTTCCATTCCGAAAACGACGACCGCGCCAGCTTCAGCAATCTGCTGCTGGGCATGGACGCCCAGGGCCAGGCCCAGCGCCTGGTGATTGCCGACCCGGCCAGCCGCGTGGCCTCCAACAGCGGCGAGCTGCGCCTAAGCTGGGCCTTTGCCCCGGCGCCCTGGGCGCAGCGCCTGCATCTGCAGCTGGCCGGCCGCGCCCGTGACCGCCGCACCGGCGGTTCGCAAAGCCTGGACTACGGCACGATGAGCCAGCTCCAGCCCTTCCAGCCGCAGCAGCCCACCTTTGCCTTCGGCCCGCAAAGCCTGGACGAGGTCAAGCAGCACTGGCTGGGCCTGTCCTACGAGCTGCGCTGGAACCAGCAGCTGGAGTTCAATGCCGGCCTGCAGCACAGCGACTACCGCAAGCGCGTCGACCGCCCCGGTCTGCCGCTGACCGAAACCCAAGCCACGCCCTGGCTCTACAACCTCAGCGCCGCCTGGCATTTCAGCCCCGAGCTGGCGGCCTATGCCGGCCTGACCCGCGGCCTGGAGGAAAGCGGCGTGGCGCCTGGCAATGCCAGCAACCGCAACCAGGCCCTGCCGGCCATCCTGACCACGCAGATGGATGCCGGCCTGCGCTGGCAGATGAGCCCGCGGCTGAAGCTGGTGGCCGGCGTGTTCGATGTGCGCAAGCCCTACTACAACCTCGACGCCCAGCAGCTCTTCACCGAGCTTGGCGATGTGCGCCACCGCGGCATCGAGCTCTCGCTGAACGGCCGGCCCGCGCCCGAGTGGCAGCTGGTGGCCGGTGCGGTGCTGATGCAGCCGCGCGTGCGCGGCGAGGGTGTGGCCCTGGGTCGGGTCGGCCCGCGGCCGGTGGGCCAGGCCGAGCGGATCTTCAAGCTCAACGCCGTCTACCGCCCGGCCGAGCTGGGTGGCCTGAGCTTCGACGCCGGCTTCTCCTACACCGGCCGCATGCCGGCCACGCGCGACAACCGGGTCGAGCTGCCCGCCCTCAGCGAGCTGGATCTCGGCCTGCGCTGGCCTCTGCAGCTGGGCGGCCAGCCCAGCACCCTGCGCCTCTTGCTCAGCAACGCCCTGAACCACCGCAGCCTGGAGCTGCGCGGCAGCGGCAGCTATGCCGAGCGACAAGGGCGATTGCTGGCCGTGAACCTCAGCAGCCGCTGGTGAGCGCGGGGAGGGGTGTGGGACAATGTTCCACATCATCGTCGCAGCCCCACGGCTGCATGGATTCTCCCCGTTCGCCCACCGCCATGCCGACCGCCCTGCCGCAGGCCCCGCGCCTGATCTCGACCCGCAGCATCGCCCGGCGGAGCCCTGCCCGATGACTCCGATGATGATGAAAAAGTCCGTCGCCACGCTGACCCTGGAAGCCAGCCTCAAGGTGATGCGGCCGCTGATCCGCATGCTGGTCAAGCGCGGCGTGGCCTACCCGGCTTTTGCGCAGGCGCTCAAGACCGAGTTTCTGGCGGCGGCGCAGCGCGAGCTGCAAGAACGCCAGATGCCGCAGACCGACAGCGCCCTGAGCCTGCTCTCCGGTGTGCACCGCCGCGATGTGCGCAACCTGACCCGCCCAGCCGAGCCCAAGGTGGACGAGGCCGAGCTGGCCCGCCCGCTGAGCCTGGCCGCCGAGGTGGTGGGCGTCTGGCTCAATCTGCCGCCTTTTGTCGATGCCCAGGGCCAGCCGCGCGTGCTGCCGCGCAGCGGCAGCGAGGACAGTTTCGACACCCTGGTCGCGCGCGTCAGCAGCGATGTCCGCCCGCGCGCGCTGCTCGATGAACTCTTGCGCCTCGGTGGCGTGGAGGAGAGCGCCGAAGGCCTGCGCCTCAACGAGGCCGGCTTCACGCCCCACCAGGGCATGGAAGAGATGGCCTGGATGTATGCCAACAATATGAGCGACGCCCTGGCCGCGGCCAGCGCCAATCTGCAGGGCGAGGCCAAGTTCCTGGAGCAGGCGGTGTTCGTGGATGAGATCACCGCCGCTTCCGCCCATCAGCTGCACGAGGTGGCGCGCCAGGCCTGGCCTCAGGCCTTGAAGCAGGTGCTGCGCGAAGCCCAGATCCGTTTTGATGAAGACGCCAAGACCGCGCCCAGCGGCGACAGAAACCAGCGGGCGCGCTTCGGTGTGTATTTCTATTCTGAATCGATGAACGAGGGGGAGAAGCCGTGAAACCCAAGCATGTGTTGGCGCTCACGATCGCGGTGCTGTTGAGCGCTTGCGGTCCGGGTGTCGGGGGGACCGGTCGCACCGCCGAGCCGCGCGAGTTTGCCGTTCAGGCCGGCGCCCAACCGCTGCCGGTGTGCAGCGCCGCTTGGGCCGGCTTGCTCAGCTGCCAGCCGCCGGTGATCAACACCAGCGCCGTGGCTGCCGACCACCCGGGCACGACCAAGATCCAGTACGCCAGTGACAGCAGTGCCCAGCCCGAATGGGTGCTCAGCTTCGAGGGCAACAAGATCAGCCTGGAAGGCGGCTGCCCGCGCGTCAGTTTCACCGGCGAGTGGGGCCAGGTGGGCAGCGCTGTGCCGCTGTATTTTGGCGGCTACCTCAACGCCAAGCTGATCCAGCCGGTGCTGGCCACTGGTGCGGTCAAGGCCTTGCCGCCGTCCAATCTGGAGAGCGTGCCGGGCCTGCAGCTGGAGCTGCGCAGCGAAGACGGCCAGCTGCTCAACCTTCTGCAACTGCAGAAACTCAGCGGCAACAGCAGCAGCCCACGCAACTGCCCTTGAGCGCCTGAGCCCCCCCGGTTTTCAAACTGGGGGCGTCCGGTGCAAACCCTGAGCGCTGCCTGGCCTGCCGCCGCTGAGAATGACGCGGACACCCCGCAGCTGTCGCGTTAGCTCGGGGTGGTGTGTTTCAGTTTGAAACATCACTCCAAGCTTGGGGATGCACAGTGCATGGTGGACAGGGCTGAGGACAGGTCAACGGTCGAGAGCACAGAGCCCTTGCCTGCCCGGGGCCGTGTGAACACACCCCAGCTGCTGCCCAGCGCGGGCCGCGTGGACTTTGCCCGTTATGAACTGCGCGAGCTGCTGGGCGAGGGCGGCTATGGCGCTGTCTATGCCGCTTGGGACAGCCGCCTGCAGCGCAGCGTGGCCCTCAAACGCCTGAACCTGCAGGTCAGCGCCGCCGGCGATGCCGAAGCCTGGGTGCAGGAGGCCCGCCTGGCCGCGCGTGTCAGCCATCGTGCCTTCGTCACCGTGTACGACGTGTTCGTCGACCAGGGCGCCGGCCACATCGTCATGGAGCGGGTGCAGGGCCGCAGCCTCAGTCGCGTGCTGGCTGCCGGCCCGCTGAGCGTGGAGCAGGCCCTGGATTGGGCCCTGCAGGCCAGCGAAGCCCTGGCCGAGGCGCACCAGCTGAACATTGCCCACGGCGACATCAAGCCCGCCAATCTGATGATCGACGACAGCGGCCGGCTGCGCATCCTGGACTTTGGCGTGGCCCGGCTGATCGACCGCATGGCCACCTTGGGGCCGGGTAGCTTGGGCGCATCCGCCGCCACCGGCCAGCCCCTGGTTTCCGGCACCTTGGCGTACATGGCACCCGAGCAGATGCTGGGCCGGCCGGCCAGTGTGGCCAGCGACATCTACGCCCTCGGCCTGGTGCTGGGCGAGATGCTCAGCGGCCAGCGCGCCTTCATGGAGCCCGACCCCCTGGCCCTGGCCCACCACAAGCTGCATGGTAGCGAGCTGATCCTGGCCCTGCCCGAGCTGCCGCCCGGCCTGGCACCGCTGGCCGCCCTGGTGCAGCGCATGGTCAGCCGCCAACCCGAGCTGCGCCCGGCCAGCATGGCCGAGGTGCATGAGGCCTTGCTGGCCCTGCAAGACGGCTGGCTGCCGGGCAGCACTTTCCCGCGCCCGCGTCCAATGCCCGCGCCGGCCCGCCCGCTGCTGCAGGCCGAGGGCCCGGCGCCCGCCCCCGCGGCCGGCCCGCGCCGTTGGCTGTGGGGCGGGGCGGCGGCCTTGCTGCTGAGTCTGGGCCTGGCCGCCAGCCAGGGCTATTTGCGCCTGCCGGGCCAGCCGGCGCCCTGGCCGCAGCGCCTGGCCCAGGCGGAGCAGCTGATTCAGGCTTCGGACGAAGACTTTGGCGCGCTCGAGCACGCCCTGGCCTTGCTGGAACAGCTGGCCGCCGAGAAGCCCCAGCATGCCTGGGTGCAGGCCACCCTGGCCCTGGCCTATGCCACCCGCTATCACAACGAAAGCGTGGACGAGGCCTGGCTGCAGCGTGCCGACGCCAGCTCGCAGCTGGCCCTGCGCCACGACCCCATGCTGGCGCTGAGCCACGCTGCCCGCGGCATGGTGCTCAAGCTGCAGGGCCGCAGCGCCGAGGCCGAATCGGCCTACGCCAAGGCCTTGTCGCTGGACGGCCAGGACGCGCAGGTGATCAATGGCTACGGCATGTTCCTGACCCGCCAGCGCCGGCTCGATGAGGCGCAGCTCTTGTTCGAGGGCGCACTCAAGCGCCACCCCCAGGACAGCCGCCTGATGGACAACCTGGGCACGGTGTTCTACGAGAAAGGCGATCTGTCCGCCGCCGAAGCGCAGTTCCGCCGCAGCATCGCCCAGCGTGCCGGCGGGGTGAACAGTTATGCCAACCTGAGCGCGGTGCTGCTGCGCACCGACCGGGCCGATGAAGCCGAGGCCTTGCTGCAACAAGGCCTCAAGGCCCGGCCCAGCAGCCAGCTCTACACCAACCTGGGCAATCTGCTCTACAACCGCGGCCGCTATGTACAGGCGGCCGAGGCTTTTGAAGCCGCGCTGTCGGCCGACAAGGGCCGGCCCGGCGACTACCTGATGTGGGCCAACTGGGCCGACACCTT
>JAIXSD010000752.1 GCA_027484885.1 Rubrivivax sp. | reverse complement strand
TATGTGCCGGTCAATGCCGAGATCAGCCACCTCGAAGGCTTCTCCGGCCATGCCGATGCCGACGGCCTGATGGCCTGGCTGCGCGGCTTCAAGCGCGCGCCCGAGCAGGTCTTCGTGGTGCACGGCGAGCCTGCTGCCAGCGACGCCTTGCGCAGCCGCATCCAGGACGAACTTGGCTGGCGCGTGCGCGTGCCGCAGCATGGGGAAACGGTCGAGCTCGGATGAATCTGCTGGAACACGCATTCGGCGCCCAGGCCGACCTGGCCATGGGTTTGATGGCAGCCCTGGGCAGCGGGCTCTTGATCGGCCTGGAGCGCGAGCGCCACAAAGGCCGTGGCCACCCGGGCACGCGCGCCCAAGAGCCCGCCGGCCTGCGCACCTTCACCATTGCCGCCCTGGCCGGCGCCCTGGCCCATGGCCTGGCCGTGCCGGGCCTGGTGGCGGTGGGCGCGCTGGCTGTCACGGTGCTGGCGGCCATGGCCTATTTCCGCAGCAGTGAACGCGATCCGGGCCTCACCACCGAGATGGCCTTGCTGGCCACCTATTTGATCGGCGTGCTGTGCGTGCAGGCGCCGCTGCTGGGCGCGCCGGCCGCCGTCACCCTGACCGCCCTGCTCAGCGCCCGCACCGCCCTGCACCGCTTCGCCACCCGGGTGCTGCGCGAGGACGAGCTGCACGACGGCCTGCTCTTGGCCGCCCTGGCCCTGGTGGTGCTGCCCCTGATGCCCACCGAACCCCTGCCCTGGCTGGCGGGCATGAAAGCGCATTCGCTGATGGGCCTGATGCTCTTGCTGCTCGCCCTGCAGGCTTTTGGTTATGTGGCGCTGCGCCTGCTGGGTGCGCAAGCCGGCTTGGCACTTTCGGGCCTGATGTCGGGCCTGGTGTCCAGCACCGCCACCATCGCGGCCATGGGCCATCGCGCGCGGGCGGAGCCGGCCATCTTTCGCGCCTGCGCCGCCGGCGCTGTCATGTCCACCGCCGCCACCTGGTTGCAGGCCAGCCTGATGCTGCTGGCCCTGGCGCCGCAAGCTGCGATGCATTTCCTGCCCCTGGGCCTGGCCGGTGTGCTGGTGGCCGGCGGTGCAGGCTTGAGCCTGGCCTGGCGCGCCTACCAAGACGGCGGCGCCGGCAAGGCCGGCAGCGAGCCCCAGCGCGGCGGCCCGCTGCGCCTGAAAGAGGCGGCGCTGATTGCCCTGCTGCTGAGCGTGGTGACGGTGGGCGTCAGCTGGGCCGAGCGCCAGTTCGGCAGCTCGGGCCTGTTCGGCGCCGTGGCCCTGGCCGGCCTGGCCGATGCCCATGCACCGGTGGCCTCCATGGCTGGCCTGGCCCAGGCCGGGCAGATCGACGCCCCGCTGATGTGCCAGGGCGTGCTGGCCGCAATTGCCAGCAACAGCCTGACCCGCATCATCACCGCCTGGCTGGCTGGCGGCCGGCGCTTTGCCCTGATCGTGGGTGCCGTGCTGCTGAGCTCGCTGGCCCTGGCGGCCAGCCTGCTGTGGCTGCTGGCGCCCCTCTTGTCCTCTTTGAACTGAGCATGAGCCGCAAGCCCCATGCCGGCCCGCTGCGGCCGGCCCGCATCGATTTTTCTGACCCGCTGGCGCCCCTGGCGCCCGAGTTTGGCGATGTCTATCACAGCCGTGCCGGCGCCCTGCCGCAGTCGCGCCACGTCTTTCTGGGTGCCAATGGCCTGCCGGGGCGCTGGGCCGGGCGCGAGGACTTTGTGATCCTGGAGACCGGCTTCGGCCTGGGCAACAACTTCCTGGCCACCTGGGAGGCCTGGCGCCAGGACCCGGCGCGCTGCCAGCGCCTGGTCTTCATCAGCATCGAGAAACACCCGCTGCAAGGCGAGGATCTGCAGCGTGCCCACGCCGGCAGCGAGCTGCCCGAGCTGGCCGCGGCCCTGCACGCGGCCTGGCCGCCGCTGACGCCGGACCTGCACCGCCTGAGCTTCGAGGGCGGCCGCGTGCAGCTGCTGCTCTGCTTGGGCGATGCCCGTGCCTGGCTGCGCGAGCTAGTGGCCGAAGTGGATGCCTTCTACCTCGACGGCTTCAACCCCAAGCAGAACCCCGAAATGTGGGACCCATACCTGCTCAAGGCCATCGGCCGCCTGGCCGCGCCGGGCGCCAGCGCCGGCACCTGGAGCGTGGCGCCCCAGGTGCGCGAGGGCCTGGCTGCGGCCGGCTTCCAGGAAGAGCGCCAGCGCGGCTTTGCCAACAAGGGCGGCATGTGTGTGGCGCGTTATGCGCCGCGCCATCAGCCACCGAAACCTGCTGGCCGCCTGGCCCTGGCGCCGGATGCGCGCCGCGCGCTGGTCATCGGCGCTGGCCTGGCCGGTGCGGCCTGCGCCTGGGCCCTGGCGCAGCGCGGCATCCACAGCACAGTGATCGATGAGCATGCGGCGCCGGCCCAGGCCAGCTCGGGCAACCCGGGCGGCCTGTTCCACGGCACGCTCAACCCCGATGACGGCGTGCACGCCCGCTTCAACCGCGCCGCCGCGCTGGAAACCGCGCGGGTGCTGCGCCAACACGGCCCTGCCCTGCCCTGGCTGCAGCACGGCCTGCTGCGGCTTGAAACCCGGCTGAGCCTGGCGCAGATGCAGGC
>JAIXSD010000418.1 GCA_027484885.1 Rubrivivax sp. | reverse complement strand
GATGCTGGGGTCGACCTTCTCGCGCTGCTCGGGCGGGACGATGGACACCAGCAGCTTGACCAGGCTGTCTTCCAGGTCGTTGGCCAGGGTCACCACCTTGGCCACGACCTGGCCGGTCAGGTCATGAAAGTCCTGGGCCATCATGATGTCGGTCAGGTGGCCGTCGATGCGCGCCGTGCGGTCTTCGACTTCCTTCACAAAATTCAGCACCGCGCCACTGGCCACGGCCTTGACCGGATCGGCCACGATGGCGGCGGCCATGGCGTTGGTGGCGGCCGTGATGTGGGCGTGGTCTTCCTTGGCCTGGTCCACCGAGTTCAAGACCTTGTTGGCAGCGGCGGCGGTCTTGGTGGCGATATAGCTCAGGCGGCTGCGGGCGTCGGGCAGGCCGTCGGTCGCGACCTGGAGCTTGGGCATGACACCGAGTTGCTGCATGGTGTCGTGCAGCACGCGGGTGATGGTACCGATCTGCTGAAAGACTTCAGGAGAGACGGTCAGCGGATCGGTACCGCTGGTGAGTTTGCTCAGTTCTTCCATCTGCATGGTCGTCTCCCGGGGCTCAGGCCGAAGCGGCCAGTTTCTGCATGATCTTGACGACCTTCTCTTCCAGCGTGGCCTTGGTGAAAGGCTTGACGATGTAGCCAGCGGCACCGCTCTGGGCAGCCAGCACGATGTCTTCCTTGCGGGCTTCGGCGGTCACCATGAGCACCGGCAGATGCTTGAGGTTGGGATCTTCCTTGATGGCCTTGAGCAACTCGAAGCCGGTCATGTTCGGCATGTTGATGTCACTGACGACGAAGTCGTACTTGGCCAGCTTGAGCTTGCTCAGGGCGTCGACCCCGTCTTCCGCTTCTTCGCAGTTGTTGTAGCCGATTTCCTTCAGCAGGCCCCGCACGATGCGGCGCATGGTGGAGAAATCGTCGACAACCAAAAATTTCATGTCAGTGCTCATGGCTTTCCTCGCAGGGGCTAGAGAGACTTATCGGGGTTTGGGGTTGGAACTTGAGGGGTTTTTCGGTGCCCCAGGCGGGTCTGCAGCGCCAGCCTCTTCGCCGTCTTCTTCCGGGGGCACATTCTTCAAGACCGCATCCTCGGCATCGCGATTCATCACGATGATGCTGATGCGGCGGTTGATCGGGCTTTCGGGTTGTTTGGGGTCGAGCAGCTTGCTGGAGGCCAGGCCCTGCACCCGCAGCGTACGCGATTCCGGCAAGCCGCCGGCGATCAACTCGCGCCGGGAGGAATTGGCACGATCGGCCGACAGCTCCCAGTTGCTGTAGCCACGCTCACCACCGGCAAATCCCAGAGCATCGGTGTGTCCCTCCAAGGTCAGGCGGTTGGGCACTTCGCTGAGCACGGAGCCCAATTCACGCAACAAAGCCCGCATATAGGGTTTCACAACTGCGCTGCCGCTGTCAAACATTGGACGGTTGTTTTCATCCACTATTTGGATGCGCAAGCCTTCCTTGGTCATGTCGAGGCGGATCTGCCCACCCAGCGAGGCCAGCTGGGGGTTGTTGGCCAGCACCTCTTCGACCTTGTCCTTGAGCTCTTCCAGGCGCGCCTTTTCGGCCTTGCGCTGTTCTTCCTTGAGCGCACGCAGGCTGAAGGTGCGCTGGCGGGCCTCAACATCACCGGCCTTAACCTGGCCCGACTCACGCGTCAGATCCTTGCCGCCGCCTTTGACGATGTGTGACGAATCGCCCGAACCCGAGCCGCCCTGCATGGCCACCTTGAGCGGAGAGCCAAAGTAATCGGCAATGCCTTTTTTATCGCCCTCGGTGGTGGAACCGAGCAGCCACATCAGCAGGAAAAAAGCCATCATGGCCGTCACGAAGTCGGCGTAAGCAATCTTCCAGGCGCCGCCGTGGGCAGCATGGCCGCCCTTCTTGACGCGCTTGATGATGATGGGCTGAAGCTTTTTGGCGTCACCAGCCATGGCAATTCTCCAGCGTGCCGCTCATGCCAAGGGCGAGGTTCTGAAGATTGAGAGACTGCAATCCGCTCATGAAGCTCACTTCTTCTTCACATGAGCTTCAAGCTCGGCGAAGGTCGGCCGGTCGCCCGAGTACAGCACCTTGCGGCCGAATTCGATGGCCACCTGCGGGGCGTAGCCCTGCATGCTGGCGAGCAAAGTGGTTTTGATGCATTGCAGTTCTTTGCCTGCGTCTTCGACCTTCTGCTCCAGCAGGCCGGCGAGCGGCTCGGCGAAACCGTAGGCCATCAGAATGCCGAGGAAGGTACCGACCAGGGCGGAACCGATCATGCCGCCCAGCACGGCCGGGGGCTGGCCCACCGAGCCCATGGTGTTCACCACACCCAGCACAGCGGCCACGATGCCGAAAGCCGGCAAGCCGCCCGCGATGCGCTGCAAGGCGGCCACGGCGGCATGCTCTTCGGCGTGGTGGGTGTCGATTTCAGCGTCCATCAGCGACTCGATCTCGTGAGCATTGAGATTGCCCGAGACCATCATGCGCAGGTAATCGGTAATGAACTCGGTGACATGGTGGTCATTGCCAACCACCGGGTATTTCTGGAACAGCGGCGAGCTGTGCGGGTCTTCGACGTCTTTTTCAATCGACATCAGCCCTTCCTTGCGGGCCTTTTGCAAGATGTCGTACATCAGGGCCAGCAGCTCCATATAGCGGGCCTTGCTGAACTTGCTGCCCTTGAAGCAGCGGCCCAGTCCGGCCACGGCGCCCTTGACCACCTTCATCTGGTTGTTGGCCAGGAAGGCGCCGATGGCGGCCCCCAGAATGGTGGTCACCTCAAACGGCAAGGCGTGCAAGATGACGCTGATATTGCCGCCGTGGGCAATATAGACGCCGAAGATGCAAGCCATGGAAACGGCCCAACCGATGATGACAAACATGGTGTTTTCTTTGAAAGCTCTCCGGTCCTTATCGGCCGGAGCTTGATGCGCTTGAGTGTGCCCGGGGCCTGCTTCGCGCACTCCATGCAACTGGCCGGTTTTGACCGCCCAAACTGCGGCTGTGCATCACCAAGAACCGCAGCATCAGCGCGCCGCAGCTGGCAGTTGGTACAGCCAGACCCGGTGCCGGCCACCCAGCTCCAGGCAGGCCACGGCACCCTGCCCTTCGATCTCAAAGTCCAGGCTGACCAGCCAGCTGCCAGGTCGCATCTCCGCACCGGCCTTGCGCCAGACCCGAGCCATGGACTCCGGCCGCTGGAACACATAGACCATGCCGAACGGCGCCCAGGACTGCGCCCACATATCGCCGCGCTCGACCTGTGCCCAGGGGCAGAGCCATCGTGCCAGGCGCGCCAGCAAAGGACTCCACTCGATGCCCTGCAGCTGCGCCTGCGGGTAGCAGCGGCGCAGCTCGCGCAGGCCATGACCGAGGCCGCAACCGGCATCCAGCACCACATCGCCGGGCGCCAAGGGCGCCAGCGCCGGCAAGTCCTTCAGAGCACCCACGGGGGTAGGAAAGAGCGGCGCATCGCCCCAGCTGCGGCGCGGGTAGGCCAGCAAGAGCAAGACCAGGGGCAGCAGCCAGGCCCAGGCGGGCCAGACCGAGGCTCCACCGGCCAGAAGAATGGAGAGGGGGAAGCCCAGGGCCACCATCAGGCGCCGCCAACGGGCGCTGTGGAAGAAGGCCAGACCCGCGCCCAGTGCCGCGGCGGCCAGCAAGGCCGGCCATGCGGCAAGCCCCGCCCGCTGCAACTGCATGAACAGCAGCCAGGCAGCGCCCCAACTCAGCAGGGCAGGCAGCGGCCAGCGCATCAAGGGCATGAGGCGAAAAAAGCTGAAGAGGAAGGAGTCAAGGACTCAGCAAAACGTGGCCAGCGACCGAGACGTTTTAGCAGCCCCTGCTCAGTGCATCTGGATCGCGCCCTGGGCGCGGCCCTTGCCTGCACGGGCCGGCGGGTTGCACATGCCGCAGACATAGTGGCGCGCAATCTCGTGCGGATGGGTCACGAAATGACCGCCGCAGCTCGAGCACTTGGTCATGGTCAGCATGCCGTTGTCGATGAACTTCACCAGGCGCCAGGCGCGGGTGACCGACAGCATCGCTTCCAGTCCTTGCGCTTGCGTCTGCTCTTGGTAGAGCTGGTAGGCCTTGATCACCGCGTCGATCTCGTCCAGCTCCGACACCTTGTTCAGGTACTCATGCACATTCAGGAACAGCGAGGCGTGGATATTGGGCTGCCAGGTCATGAACCAGTCGGTCGAGAACGGCAGCTGGCCCTTGCTGGGGCTCTTGCCCGAGACTTCCTTGTACAGGCGCAGCAGTCGCTCGTAGGACAGGTCCGTCTCCGACTCCAGCACTTGCAGGCGCGCACCCAGATTGATCAGGGTCACGGCACGTTCGATCTGGCGGGCTTCGGTCAGGATGCTCTTGTTGCGCATGATGGAGTCTCG
>JAIXSD010000522.1 GCA_027484885.1 Rubrivivax sp. | reverse complement strand
CATTTGAGCGAACTGCTGGGCCGCCTGAGCCCCGAGGGCGCGCCCATCGGCGAGGACGAGTACAGCCTCAACACCCCGCAGGAACTGGCCCTGGCCCAGCTGCGCGGCAGCCAGGCCGCACCGGGCGAGCTGCCCACCGCCGCCTGGCTGGCCCGCAGCCTGGGGCTGGACGAGGGCCTGGCCTGGGCACGCCTGACGCCCCTGCATCTGGCGGTGGGCGCCGACCACATCACCGCCTACAACCCCGAGGAGCTGCAACTCAGCGAGTTCGACTCACGCGCCCTGTTCGAGGCCCTGGCCGAGCTCTGGCCCAGCCACGAGGGTTGGGCAGCGCACTGGGTGGACAGCCAGACCTGGCTGATCGGCCACGCCAGCCTGCAAGGCCTGGCCAGCGCCAGCCTGGACCGCATCCTGGCCCGCAATGTGGCGGCCTGGATGCCCGAGGCGCGCCTGCTGCGCCGCCTGCAAAACGAGATCCAGATGCTGCTGCACGAACACCCACTCAACCAGGCCCGCGAGCAGCGCGGCGTGCTGGCCGTGAACTCGGTCTGGATCAGCGGCTGCGGCCGCGCCGAGGGCGGCGAGCTGCCCGCTCAGCTGCAGCTGGATGAGCGCCTGCGTGCGCCCCTGCTGGCCGGCGACTGGGCGGCTTGGTCGGAAGCCTGGGTGGCGCTGGACGCCGGCCCGGTGGCGCGCGCGCTCGACCTGGCGCGCAAGTCCCACCCCTCGCTGCGCCTCACCCTGTGTGGCGAGCGCCTCGCGCAACGCTACAGCCTGCGCCCCAGCGGCGCCTTGCAAGGCCTGTGGCAGCGCCTGAGCCCGCCGCGCGCCAACACCGCCGAACTGCTGGGGGCCCTGTGAACGCCCCCCGCCTACTGACGCGCGAGGTGCCACCTCGCACCGCCTGGGCGCTGGAGCAAGCCGGCATCGCGCCGCTGCTGGCACGCCTGTTCGCCTCACGCGGCGTCAGCTCCGCCGAGGAGCTGGACGACGGCCTGGCCCGCCTGCTGCCCCCCGACGATTTGAAAGGCATCCAGGAGGCTGCGCGCCTGCTGGCCGACTGCATCGAGCAGCGCCAGCGCATCTGCCTGGTCGCCGATTACGACTGCGACGGCGCCACCGCCTGCACCGTGGCCCTGCGCGGCCTGGCCCTGCTGGGCGCCGCGCCGGAGCAGCTTTGCTACGTGGTGCCCGACCGCGCCATCCACGGCTACGGCCTGACGCCGGCCATCGTCGAGCTGGCCCTGCCACAACGGCCGCAGCTCTTGATGACCGTGGACAACGGCATCGCCAGCATGGCCGGTGTGGCCCATGCCAAGGCCCTGGGCTTGCGCGTGCTGGTGACCGACCACCACCTGCCCGCCGTGGTCGAGGGCCGGATCGAGCTGCCCGCGGCCGACGCCCTGGTCAACCCCAGCCAGCCCGGCTGCGGCTTTGCCAGCAAGAACCTGGCCGGTGTGGGCGTGGCTTTTTACGTGCTGCTGGCCCTGCGCAGCGAGCTGCGCCAGCGCGGCCGCTTTGAGGCCAGCACCCAACCCAAGCTCGACGGCCTGCTCGACCTGGTGGCCCTGGGCACGGTGGCCGATGTGGTCAAGCTCGATGCCAACAACCGCCGCCTGGTGGCCCAAGGCCTCAAGCGCATGCGCGCCGGCCGGGTGCAGCCGGGCATCGCCGCCTTGTTCACTGCCGCCGGCCGCGACTGCAGCCGCGCCAATGCCTTCGACCTCGGCTTTGCCCTGGGCCCGCGCATCAATGCCGCCGGCCGGCTCTCGGACATGACCCTGGGCATCGAGTGCCTGCTCAGCGACGACCCGAGCCGTGCCCTGGAACTGGCGCGTCAGCTCGACGCCATCAACCGCGAACGGCGCGAGATCGAGGCCGATATGCGCGAGCAGGCCGAGTACAAACTCGACGCCCTGATGCAGGACCCGCGCCTCAAGGGCGAGCCACCGGCCGCCCTGGCCCTGTTCGAGCCCGAGTTCCACGAGGGCGTGGTCGGCATCATCGCCTCGCGCCTCAAGGACCGCATCCACCGGCCCACCTTCGTCTTCGCCCGCGGCGCCGACGGTCAGCTCAAGGGATCCGGCCGATCCATCCCCGGCTTTCATCTGCGTGATGCCCTGGATCTGGTCAGCAAGCGCCACCCCGACCTGCTCAAGAAGTTCGGTGGCCACGCCATGGCCGCCGGCTGCACCCTGGCCGATGAAGGCTTCGAACGTTTCGACCAGGCTTTGCAAGAGGTGGCGGCCGAATGGCTGGACGCTGCCGCCCTGACCCGCACCCTGCGCACCGATGGCCCCCTGGCCCCGGAGCTGTTCACCGCCGACACCGTGCGCGCGCTGGACGCCCAGGTCTGGGGCCAGGCTTTTGAAGCGCCGCTGTTCTGCGACCGGGTCGAGGTGGTCTCGCAGCGCATCGTCGGCGAGCGCCACCTCAAGCTGCGCCTGCGTCAGGGCGGCGCCCTGCGCGATGCGATCTGGTTTGGCCACATCGAGCCGGTGCCCGAGCGAGGCCTCTTGGCCTACCGCCTGAGCTTGGACGAATACCAGGGTCAGCAGCGGGTGCAGATGATCGTCGAGGCGATGACGGAAGAGGCCGGCGCCTAAAATGGTCGGGTGAATCCAAACGCCACCCGACCCACCGCCCTCCACCACCTCAGCAATGCCGATCTGCATTGCCACTCGCGGGTGTCCGACGGCACCTTGCAGCCCGAGGAACTGGCGGCGCGGGCCAAAGCCAACGGCGTCGAGCT
>JAIXSD010000201.1 GCA_027484885.1 Rubrivivax sp. | reverse complement strand
GTCTGCGCGGGCCGCTCTCTCCAGCATTCGGCTTGTTGACGGATCCAGTACGGGGCCTGAGCGAGTATGGGAGCTTGCGCCTTCGGCGGCAGGGCCCAGAGCGGGCCTGCACTCTCCTGAATCCGGTGAGCAGTGTAGGGGGCCGATGTGGCCCTGGCTCTAGGGGCAAATGCCGGGGTGGGCTTTGTCGCGCTCGCCGAGCGGCGCTGGCGCAAAGCTCGCAGAATCAGGCCCTTCGTTTTTGGGGCCAGGTTGACTGGTTGATTGGCATGCGTGCTTGGATCTTGGGAGCTGCCCTGGGTGGCGTGATGACGATGGGGGCGGCCGCTCAGCCGGCGCCGCTGGACCCGCGGGTCCAGCAGATCCTGGCCGAAATCTCGGCGCCGCGCATCGAGCAGCGCATCCGCCGCCTGGTCGACTTCGGCACCCGCCACACCTTGTCCGAGACCGAATCGGATCGGCGCGGCATCGGCGCCGCGCGGCGCTGGATCCAGGCCGAGCTCGAGCAATGCGCGCAGCGCAGCGGCGGCCGCCTGCAGGTGAGCCTGGACAGCTTTGTCGAGCCCGCCGGCAACCGCATGCACCGTGCGGCCACCCTGGTCAATGTGGTGGCCACCTTGCCCGGTACCGCGCCGGCCGCGGCCCAGCGCCTGCTGGTGGTCAGCGGCCACTACGACTCGCGCAACAGCGATGTGATGGATGCTGAGGGCGCCGCGCCCGGTGCCAACGACGACGCCTCGGGCGTGGCCGCGGTGATGGAACTGGCCTGCGCCATGGCCGGCCATCGCTTCCCGGCCACCCTGGTCTTCATGGCCGTGCCGGGCGAAGAGCAAGGCCTGCTGGGCGCCACCCACTGGGCGCGCGAGGCGCGGCGCCAGGGTCTGCCCATCGAGGCCATGATCACCAACGACATCATCGGCAGCCCGCGCGGCGATGCCGGCCAGGTGGACGAGCGCCAGCTGCGCCTGTTTGCCGACGGCCTGGACCCGCTGCTGCGCATGCTGGTGGCCGCTCGCGCCAACACGCCCACGCCCGATGCCGAAGCGCGCGCCAACGAGGCCGCGCGCGAATCGCTGCAGCAGCTGGTGCTGGCCGGCGGCAGCGAAGACCTGCCCACCCACCAGCTGGGCCGCCACCTCAAAGCCGCCGGCGAGCGCTACCTGCCCGGCTTCACCGTCAATCTGATCCAGCGCCGCGATCGCTATCTGCGCGGCGGCGACCACCTGCCTTTCCTTGAGCGCGGCTATGCCGCGGTGCGCTTCTCCGAGCCCTTCGAGAACTTTGCGCACCAACACCAGAACCTGCGCGAAGAGAACGGTGTGCGCTACGGCGATCTGCCCGAGTTCGTCGACTTCGCCTACGTGGCCAATGTCGCCCGCATCAATGCCGCCGGCCTGGCGACGCTGGCGCTGGCGCCCGCCGCGCCGCAGAACGTGCGCCTGGACGCCACCGAGCTCAGCAATGACAGCACGCTCAGCTGGACCCTGGCGCCCGAGTCCGAGGTGGCCGGCTACCGCATCGTCTGGCGCCACACCGACTCGGCCGTCTGGCAGCACCAGCAAGACCTGGGCCGGGTGGCCCGGCACACGCTCAAGAATGTGTCCAAAGACAATGCGGTGTTCGGCTTGCAGGCGCTGTCGAGGGACGGTCACGCCAGCCTGGCGGCCTTCCCGCTGCCGCTGCGGCGTTGAGGCTTCTTCAGCCGGCGGGCGCAGGCCGCGGGCGCACGCAGTTGCGGCCCTCGCTCTTGGCGCTGTAGAGCTGCTGATCGGCCAGCGCGCAGAGCTGGCCGGGCGAGAGGGCCTCCGCATTGCCGGCCAGGCCCATGCTGACGGTGATGCCGTGCAGATCCGGGTGCAGGCTGGGCCAGTCAAAGCCCTCGATCTGCTGGCGCAGCTTGTCGCAGAGCTGGCTGGCCAGGGGCAGGGTGGTTTCCACCAGCAGCAAGGTGAACTCCTCACCGCCATAACGCGCCACCACATCGGCGCGTCGGCAATGGTCGCGCAGCAGGCGCGCGACCTGGCGCAAGACCGCATCGCCCACCGCATGGCCATAGCGATCGTTGACGGCCTTGAAGTGATCGAGGTCCAGCATGGCCAGGCTCAGCGGGTGGCGAAAGCGCGCGGCGCGCTCGAACTCCTGCTCCAGCAGCAGGTCCAGCCAGCGGCGGTTGGCCAGGCCGGTCAGGCCATCTTCATGGCTGAGCTGGCGCAGCAAGTCGGCTTGCGCCGACAGCTGGGTCAGCAAGGCCTGCTTCTCCTGATCGGCCTGGCGCGCGACCTGCAGTTCCTGGCTCAGGGCCTGGGCCTGCTGGCGCGCGAACAGGCCGCGCAGCCGCTGTTGTGAATGCTCGCCCAGCAGGCGCTGCTCGCAGGCATGGTGGGCTTTGTAGTGCTGCAGGGCCAGGGCGTGCTCGCCCCGTTGCTCGGCCAGTGCGGACAGGGCCCGGTGGGCCTGGCTGGCCAGGGCCGAGAGTCGGCCGTTGGTGGCCTGAGCCAAAGCCCGCTCGAGGGCGTTTTGGGCCTGATCCAGCTCGTTGCCGGCGCTCCACATTTCGGCCAGGCCGAGCTCGATGCTGCACAGCGTGGGGATGTCCCCCACGCGCTCGGCCAGCGGCCGGGCTTCTTCGAAGGCCGCCCGGGCGGCGCCCATATCGCCCTGCCTCAGGCAGGACTGACCCAGTCCCAGCAGCGCCTGGCCGAGGTCGTTGACATTGCCGGTGCGCCGCGACAGGGTCAGCGCTTCGTCCAGATGAAGGCGAGCCTCGGCATGCTGGCCGAGCGTGCTCAGCAAGGCGGCCAGGTTCAAGGCGCTGCTGGCTTGGCGCGCCAGGTCCTGGGTTTGGCGTGCACAGTGCAGGCTGCGCTGTAAATGCTCCCCGGCCAACTCCATCTCACCAATGCCTTGCAGGACCTGGCCCAGCCGACCCAGGGCATAAGCCTGGTCGACGATGGAGCCGCTTTGCTCGGCCAGTGCGAGGCTGCTTTGCAGCAACTCCATGGCCTCGGGCAGCTGGCCGAGCGTCAGGGAGATGCCGGCCATATTGTTCAGGCTGC
Organism: Rubrivivax sp.; assembly: GCA_027484885.1. Classification (GTDB taxonomy): domain Bacteria; phylum Pseudomonadota; class Gammaproteobacteria; order Burkholderiales; family Burkholderiaceae_C; genus Paucibacter_A. Next base: position 859 of record JAIXSD010000201.1, on the reverse strand, counting down.
GAGCCTCGGCTTCGATCTCTCCATGTGCTCGGGCCAGCTCCAGGCCGCGCTGGTGCAACATCAAGGCCTGCTCGTAGCTGCCCAGCCGCTCGTGGATCAGGGCCTGAAGGTTCAAGGCGTCGAGATGGCCATCGGTCTCGCCCAGCGCCTCCAGCAGGCTGTGGGCCCGATCCAAGCGGGCTTGCAGCGGCGCCGCCGGATGGCCCAGGATGAATTCACACAGGCTCCAGCGCAGCAAGGCATAGGCCAGGCCGCGTGGATGGTCGATCGCCAGGGCCTGTTCATGGGCTTGCTGCGCCAACTGCAGGGCGCGCGGCGTGTCCGACATGCGCAGCTCGAAGGCTTCGGCATTCAGCGCATCCACCTGCGCTGGCGAGAGCCGGCTGCGGGCCGGTGGCTGTGATCGAGCTTTCATCGGCGGATGCTCAGCTCGCCCCGCTCACTTGAGCGGAATCGGCGTGGCCCGGTCCACCGGCACGGCGGTCACGCTGTTTTGCGGCGAGCCGTCGATCAAGCGGTCGGAGTAGGTCAGGTAGACCAAGGTGTTGCGGCGGCTGTCGACCATGCGGACGATGCGCAGCTTTTTGAATACCAGGGAGATGCGCTCGTTGAACACCTCTTCTTGCCGCGCCAGGGGCTTGGCGAAGCTGATCGGCCCGGTCTGGCGGCAGGCGATGGAGGCCTCGGCCTTGTCCTCGGCCAGGCCCAGGCCACCCTTGATGCCGCCGGTCTTGGCGCGTGAGACGTAGCAGGTGACGCCGCTGACCTTGGGGTCGTCGTGCGCGTCGACCACGACCTTGTGGTCGGGGCCGATCAGCTTGAAGGCGGTGTCCACCTCGCCAATCGGCTCGCCGCGGGC
>JAIXSD010000014.1 GCA_027484885.1 Rubrivivax sp. | reverse complement strand
GCCGAGGCCGCCCAGGACTGGCTGGCCTGTGCCGATGTCGCCTGGCTGCAGTCCCTGCTGCACAGCGGCGGCGGGCAGATGGCCGCCAGCTGCGCCGCCCTGGAGCAGGCCATTGCCCGTGCCGAGCAGGCCGGCGACCGCACCCGGCAGTGGATTTTTGAATGCAGCCTGGCGCGCAGTGCCGGCCTGCAGAACCGCGAAGCGGCCGAGCTGCGCTGGGGCCAGCATTTCCCCAGCGAGCTCAGTGGCCTGCATGTCAGCGCGGCCGTGCTGATTGAGCTTTACCAGGGCTACCGCGCCCTGCGCGCCCGCGACCTGAAGCTGGCCGTGCGGCGTTTCTCCAGCCTGATCCAGCCGCTGCAAGACGCAGGCTATGTGCGCGAGACCATCAACACCCTCGGCAATCTGGGCAGCGCCTTCAACGACCTGAACGACCCCGAGTCGGCCCTGGAGTGGATGGAGCGCGGCCTGCAGATGGCGCGCGCCTCGGGCTGGTCGGCCAGCCTGGGCAGCTGCCTGATGCAGATGGGCGAAACCCTGCGCCGCCTGGGCCGGCTGGAGCTGGCGCGCAGCCTGCTCGACGAGGGCACGCAGATCTTTGCGCCGCAGCCGGACTCGCGCAACTACGCCGTCTGCCTCAGCTACCAGGGCCTGCTGGCCCTGGACCTGGGCGAGGGTCAGAAAGCACTCGACTACTTCGAAGCCCTGCAGCGCCACCCGGGCGGCTACCTTGATCTGCAACGCAATGCCCGGCGCGGCCATGCGCGCGCCCTGCTCTTGCTCGGCCAGGGCGAGGCCGCCGAACAGATGGCGCGCGAAGACCTGGCCGTGGCCGAGCTCAGCGGCGCCGCCGAGGCCGAGGTGGAGCTGCGCATGGTGCTGGCCCAGATCGCCCAGCGAGCACCGGGCACCGAAGGGCAGGCGCAGGCCGTGCATTTGCTGGAACTGGCGCGCGAGCGGGCCAAATCCATCGCCGGCTACAAGGACAGCGCCGAGCTGCTGGAGGCCCTGGCCCTGGCCTATGCCGGCACAGGCCGCTACCGCGAGGCCTTCGAGACCAGCCAGCAGGCCGCCAGCGCCCGCACCAGCATGCTCAGCCGCAGCTCGGCCGACCGCGTCGAGGCCCTGCAGCTGCATCACCTCAACGAGAGCGCGCGCACCGAAGCCCAGCATCTGCAACAGCTGGCCGAGGCCGAGCGCCAGCGCGCCGCCCTGATGCAGCGCAACAGCAGCACGCTGGAGAAGCTGGGCCAAATCGGCCTGGAGCTCACGCGCCATCTGGACACGGCCTCGATCTTCGCGGCGCTGAGCCGCCACATCCCGGCCCTGCTCGATGCGCGCGGCTTCGAGATCTACTTGCTGGATGACGAGGGCGAGGGCATCAATTCGGTCTTCGGCCTGGAAGACGGCCAGCCCCTGCCGCCCGACCACATTGCCCTGGACAACCCCAGCTCCAACGCCGCCCGCTGCGCGCGCGAGCGGCGCGAGCTGTCCATCCATCTGGCCGAAGACGGCAGCGACCCCAGCCAGGTGCCCGGCACCATGCGCACGCTCAGCGCCATGTTCGCGCCCTTGCTGATCCAGGAGCGCCTGCTGGGCGTGGTGACCGTGCAGTCACCCCAGGCCCAGGCTTACGGCGAGCATGAGCGCATGATCTTCCGCTCGCTCAATGCCTTTGCCGCCATCGCCCTGGACAACGCCATCGCCTACCGCCGCCTGCAGCAGGCGCAAAGCCAGCTGGTGGCGCAGGAGAAACTGGCCGCCCTGGGCGCCCTGGTGGCCGGCATCGCCCACGAGCTGAACACCCCGCTGGGCAACAGCCTGCTGATGGCCAGCACCCTGGACCAGCGCACCCAGGAGATCGAGCGCGCCGCCGCCGGCAAGACTCTGCGCCGCAGCGAGCTGGAGGCCTATCTGGGCGAAACCCGCTCGGTGGCCCGGCTCATCATGCAGGGCCTGGAAACCGCGGCCGAGCTGATCACCAGCTTCAAGCAGGTGGCGGTGGACCGCACGGCCGAGCAGCGCCGGCTGTTCGATCTGGCCGTGCTCTGCGAGCAGGTCACCGCCACGCTGCAGGCCAGCATCCGCAAGCAAGGCCACAAGCTGGAGCTGGACGTGCCCCAGGGCATCCTGCTCAACAGCTTTCCCGGCCCCCTGGGCCAGGTGCTCAGCAATCTGGTCAACAACGCCATGCTGCACGGCTTCGGCGCCCGCCGCGGCGGCCTGATGCGCCTGAGCGCCCGGCTGCTGAAAGACGGCCGCGCCGAGCTGCGCTTTCGCGACGACGGCGTGGGCATCAGCCCGGCCCATGCCGGGCGCATCTTCGAGCCTTTTTTCACCACCAAGTTCGGGCAGGGCGGCAGCGGCCTGGGCCTGTCCATCAGCCACAACATCGTCAGCTCCCTGCTCGGCGGCAGTCTGGCGCTGGACCCCATGCCCGGGCCCGGTTGCTGCTTCGTGCTCAGCCTGCCACTGCAAGCACCCGAGGCCCAGCGCCCGGCTGATGCAGATGCTGGCGATGCGGCTGCGGCGATTTGAACGGGCGATGCCGCAAGAAGCGGGTGGCCGCGGGCCGCAGCGCCCAGCACACTGAAGCCATGAACCGCCCCCACTACGAACGCGTCCGCCAGGCCCTGGAGCAGCTGAGCCAGGGCCCCGTGCCCCTGCAAACCCTGGCCGAGGCCGCGGGCATGAGCCTGTTTCATTTCCAGCGCCGCTTTGTCGAGCTGGCCGGCGTCACGCCCAAGGAGTTCGAGCAGGCCCTGGCCCTGGAGCGGGCCAAGGCCAGCCTGCGCGCGGCCGAGCCGGTGCTGGACGCGGCCCTGGCCGCTGGCCTCTCGGGGCCCTCGCGCCTGCACGATCTATTTCTCAGTGTCGACGGCATGACGCCGGGCCAGTTCAAGCAGGCCGGCCAAGGCTTGCAGATGCAGTGGAGCGTGGTGGACAGCCTGCTCGGCCCGGTCTGGCTGGCGGCCAGCGCGCGCGGCCTGCACCAGCTGAGCTTTCTGCAGGACGAATCCCCCGAGGCCCTGGCCGAGGCTGCAGCCCAGCAGCTGCCCCAGGCCATCTGGCAACGCGATGACCGCGCGCTGCGGCCGCTGGCCGAGGAGCTGCAGCGGCGCCTGTCCGGCCTGCAGCCCCGCCAGCCCATCGGCCTGGCGCTCAGCGGCACGCCGCTGCGGCTCAAGGTCTGGCAGGCGCTGCTGCAAATCCCCGAGGGTCAGGTCTTGAGCTACACCCAGCTGGCCCGGCTGGCCGGTGCGCCGCAGGCCGTGCGTGCGGTGGCCAGCTGCGTGGCGGCCAACCCGATCGCCTGCCTGATCCCTTGCCACCGGGTGATCCGCGCCAATGCGGAGTTCGGCGAGTACCGCTGGGGCCCGCAGCGCAAGCGCACCCTGCTGGGCCTGGAGCTGGCCCGGGCCGAGGTGCGGGCCACAGGTGCCGCCGCGTCAGCCCTGGCTTGATGCCGCCGCGTGGCGGCGCGCGCGGCGCCAGGCCCGCGCCAGCGCCAGCCCGCTCAGGCCCAGGCCGCTGAGCACCAACAAAATGGCCGCCGCCGAGGCGGCGCGCAGCCAGCCGTTGTTGAAATCCTCGCCGCCCTGGTAGTCCATCAGGTGCAGGCGCCAGAAAAAGTCGTAGAGCACCCAGGCCTCGTTGCGCACGGCCAGCAGCTCGCCGCTGCGGGTGTCGAAGTAGAAGCGGCTCTGGAATCGATCGTCGAAACGCACCCGCCAGAACGGCCCAGGGCGCTCGCCCAGCTCGCGCACCAGGCCGAGGCGGCGGGGCGGCTCGTCGATTTGCTCGACGGCCAGCAAGGGCCCCTCGCCGATGTAGAGCTTGCGGGCAAAAGCCTCCACTTCAGCCGCCGTTGGCGCGGCCAGAGGGCCGCCACCAGCCAGCACCCAGCTTTCGCCGCCCTGGGCATGGCGCAGCTTGAGCGCCGCGCCGGCCGGCGTGGCCACGGCCTGCAAGGCCAGCAGCGCGCCGCGGTCGGCCGGCAGCGCCTGCTGCTGCAACTGCCAGCCCTCGGGCATGGAAACGGCCGGCTTGCGCAGCACCTCGCCGCCCTTGACCCAGGCTTGAAACGGCAGCCAGGCAAAGATCAGCCCGCCCAGGATCCAGGCCAGCACCTGCAACGCCACGAGGTAGCCCAACCAGCGGTGCCAGCGGAACAGCAGAGGACTCCATCGCAGGGACATGGTTTTTCGTTTTCTTCGGAAGATGGGCATGCAATTGTCAGGGCGAGCAAGCTTTTGCCTATCCACAGGTTAGAACTATTCAATTGGCGAGTTTGATAGAAGAAAACTAAAGTCCATCCATCCCAGCCACCACCTCACTCAGGAGAGAAGCGCCATGTCCACCGAAAGCAAATGCCCCTTCCACCACGTCGCCGGCGGCGGCACCAGCAACCGCGACTGGTGGCCCAAGCAGGTGCGCGTGGATTTGCTGAACCAGCATTCCAGCAAGTCCAACCCACTGGGTGAACAGTTCAACTACGCCGAGGCCTTCCAAAAGCTGGACTACCACGCGCTCAAGGCCGATCTGGTCAAGCTGATGACCGACAGCCAAGATTGGTGGCCGGCCGACTTCGGCCACTACGGCCCGCAGATGGTGCGCATGGCCTGGCACGCGGCCGGCACCTACCGCACGCTGGACGGCCGCGGCGGTGGTGGCCGTGGCCAGCAGCGCTTCGCCCCGCTGAACAGCTGGCCCGACAACGTCAACATCGACAAGACGCGCCGCCTGCTCTGGCCCATCAAGCAAAAGTACGGCCAAAGCATCTCCTGGGCCGACCTCTTCATCCTGGCCGGCAATGTGGCGCTGGAAAGCATGGGCTTCCGCACCTTCGGCTTTGCCGGCGGCCGCGAAGATGTGTGGGAACCGGATCAAGACGTCAACTTCGGCGCCGAGACGAAGTGGCTGGCCGACGACAAGCGCTTCCATGGCGAGCGCCAGCTCGACGCCAACCTGGCCGCCACCCACATGGGCCTGATCTATGTGAACCCGGAAGGCCCGAACGCCAGCGGCGACTACCTGGCCGCGGCCCATGACATCCGCATCACCTTCAACCGCATGGCCATGGACGACGAGGAAATCGTCGCCCTGATCGCCGGCGGCCACACCTTCGGCAAGGCCCACGGCGCCGCCCCCGAACACCACAAAGGCCCCGAGCCCGAAGCCGCCGGCATCGAAGCCCAGGGCCTGGGCTGGCAGAGCAATTTTGGCAGCGGCCACGGCAAGGACACCGTCTCCAGCGGCCTGGAAGTGACCTGGACCACCACGCCTGCGCAGTGGAGCAACAACTTCTTCGAAAACCTCTTCAAGTACGAGTGGGAGCTGACGCACTCGCCGGCCGGCGCCAAGCAGTGGGTGGCCAAGGATGCGCCCGAGATCATTCCGGACGCGCACATCCCGGGCAAGTTCCACAAGCCCACCATGCTGACCACCGACCTGACGCTGCGCTTCGACCCAGCCTTCGGCGCCATCTCCAAGCGCTTCCTCGAGAACCCGCAAGCCTTTGCCGAGGCCTTTGCCCGCGCCTGGTACAAGCTGACCCACCGCGACATGGGTCCGAAAGCCCGCTACCTCGGCCCGGAAGTGCCGAAGGAAGAACTGATCTGGCAAGACCCCCTGCCCGCGGCCACGCACCAGCCCACGGCGGCCGACATCGCCGGTCTGAAGGCCCAGATCGCGGCTGCAGGCCTGTCGATCAGCGAGCTGGTCTCGGTGGCCTGGGCCTCGGCCTCGACCTTCCGCGGCAGCGACAAGCGCGGCGGCGCCAACGGTGCCCGCCTGGCCCTGGCGCCGCAGAAAGACTGGGCTGTCAACCAGCGCGCGGTGCAGGTGCTGCCCAAGCTGGTCGAGATCCAGAAAGCCGCAGGCAGCGCCTCGCTGGCCGATGTGATCGTGCTGGCCGGCGTGGTCGGCGTCGAGCAGGCAGCTCAGGCGGCCGGCGTCAACGTTGAGGTGCCCTTCGCGCCGGGGCGGGTCGATGCCCGCCAGGACCAGACGGATGTGGAGTCCTTCGCCGTGCTGGAGCCGCTGGCCGATGGCTTCCGCAACTACCGACGCGGCCAGGTCGGCGCGCCGACCGAAGCGCTGCTGATCGACCGTGCCCAGCAGCTGACGCTGACGGCACCGGAGATGACGGCGCTGATCGGTGGCCTGCGCGTGCTGGGCGCCAACTTCGACGGCAGCACTCAGGGCGTGTTCACCGAGCGCGTCGGCGTGCTCAGCAATGACTTCTTCGTCAATCTGCTCGATATGAGCACGGCCTGGAAGGCCAGCGACGCGAGTGACGAGCGCTTCGAGGGCCGCGACCGTCAGAGCGGCGCGCTGAAGTTCAGCGCCAGCCGTGCCGATCTGGTGTTCGGCTCCAACGCGGTGCTGCGCGCTTACGCCGAGGTCTATGCCAGCGCCGATGGCCGCGAAAAACTGGTCCGCGACTTCGTGGCGGCCTGGACCAAGGTGATGAACCTGGACCGCTTCGAGCTCGGCAGCCGCTGAAACCCGGAGTCAGACATGGACCTGAAGATGCGCCGAAGCTTGCGCCTGCTGGCCGGACTGGCCATCCATTGCGGCGGTGCCGCCGCCGGCCTGGGCATGCTGCTGCAATTCACCCACAACCAGCCGCATTGAACGCCGTGCCGCGAAAGCGGCATTGATGCACAGCAAGAAGGGCTCGCTTGACCGGCGAGCCCTTCGTTTTGGCGGGTCCAGACTGACAGAATGCGCGCCATGCATCTGATCCTCACCGACGATGAGTTTGCCGAGCTGGAGGCCCGCGTCCATGCGGCCGCTGCCGCTGCCTGCGTGCACGAGCGCGTGGCCCTGGCCTGGCATCTGCGCGAACGCCACACGCGGCGTGCGCAGCAGCTGGCCGAGCAGCTGCTGGCCGAACTTCAAGAGGCCCCGGTCGCCCATGCGCTGAGTACCGGCGGCACGGCAACGGGCCTGCGTCTGCGCTTGCAGCTGCTGCAGGCCGAATGCCTGTGGCTGTTCGCCGAGCTGGACGCGGCCCAGGCACAAGCGCGCCAGGTGGTGGAACTGGCACGGCAGCAAGGCGAGATGCGGCTGCTGTCCGATGCCCATTTGCTGCTGGCCCAGATCGCCGGCGACCGCTACGACCTGCCCCTGCGCTGCCGCGAGCTTGATGCCGCCGCTAGCGTGGCCGTGGGCTGCGACGACGATTTCCGGCTGGAGTTTGCCCAGCTCTGCATTGCCCATGCGGCCCTGCGCCAGGACGGCCCGGCCGCCGCCGCGCAGTGGAGCCGGCATGTGCACGAGCGCCTGGCCCGGCCTCTGCACCCGGCCCTGCATGTGCTGTGCAACGAGTTCCTGGCCTTCGAGGCCTTGCAGCGCTCCGACTTCCGCAACGTGTTTCAGGCCTGCAGCCACACCGTCACCGAGCTGACCCGGGCCGGCCTGCCGCGCCAGATTGCGCTGACGCTGACGACCATGGGCGTGGCCTTCTCCAACCTCGGCGATGACGCCCAGGCCATGGAGTGGATGCAGCGCAGCCTCAACCGCGCGCGGCCGACCGGCTGGCCTCTGGTGCTGGGCTTGGCCCTGCTGCAGGTGGGCACGGTGCAATGCCGGCTGGGCGAGCTGCAAGCCTCGCAGCAGGCCCTCAACGAAGGCCTGGCCCTGCTGGCGCCGCTGCAAAGCTCGCGCGCCTACAGCCTGGGTCTGCTCTACCTGGCCGAGCTGCAGAGAGACCTCAAGCAGCCCGAGGCCGCCCTGGCCACCGCCCTGCGCCTGGAGGCGCCCGGCCCCATCCCGCGCAGCCTGGATCTGCGCCTCAATGCCATGAATGTGGCCGCGCTCTGCCTGTCAGAGCTGGGCCGCGCCGAGGAGGCGGTGGCCACGGCCGAGAAAGCCCTGGCCCTGGCCCAGCCCAGCCATTTCGCGTTCCACCACTGCGAGGCCTTGCGCGTGCTGGCGACCCTGCACGAGCGCCACGCCCTGCCGCCACCGCCCGGGATGCAGGAGGCCAGCGCCAGCCTGCATTTCCTGCTGCGATCCCTGGCCGTGTACGCGCCCGAGGCCCAGCACAATGTGCCGCCCGCGGTGTTCGACGCCATCGCCAGCGAGTACGCCCGCCTCGGCGATGGCCTGCAGGCGTTTCACTACGCCGGCCGGGCCCGTGCGGCCAGCGAGGCCGTGCACAAGCAGGACGTCAGCAAACGCCTGATGTCCCTGGAGGCGCGCTTCCAGGCCGAGCGCACGGCGGCCGAGAGCGAGCATCTGCGCCAGCTGGCCGCCGCCTCGGCCGAGCGCGCCGAGCTGCTCAGCCAGACGGGTGCCACGCTGGAAAAGCTCAGCCTGATCGGCCAGGAGATCACCGCCCATCTGCAGGAGCAGGCGGTCTACGCCACCCTGGATCGCAATGTCCACGGTCTGCTGACGGCCAACCATTTCGCCGTCTACTTGATCGACGAGGCAGCGCAAGAACTGCGCCTGGCCTACGGCACCGAGAACGGCCGGCCGATCGCGCCCTTCACCATTGCCTGCGATTCGCCGCAATCCCAGGCGGCCCGCTGCGCCCGCGAGCGCTGCGAGCTGTTCCGCGACATCAGCCCGGACACGCCGCAGAACCTGGCCCCGGGCACGCAGCCGACCCTGAGCTCCATGTTCATGCCCCTGCTGGCCAATGACCGGGTGCTGGGCGTGATGTCCATCCAGTCCAGCCAGGCCTTTGCCTACGCCGACCGCGAGCGCCTGATCTTCCGCAGCCTGGCCGCCTACGGCTCGATCGCGCTGGAGAACACACGCAACTACCGCCGCCTGGAAAGCACCCTGGGCGATCTGCACCAGGCCCAGGCCGAGGTGCTTGAGAAGAACCAGGAGCTGGAGCGCGCCTACCAGTCGCTCAAGGACATCAGCCTGACCGACCCGCTGACCGGCCTGCGCAACCGCCGCTTTCTGGAGCAGCACCTGGCCGCCGAGGTGGCGCAATGCCTGCGCCTGTACCAGGACTGGCGCCGCCAGCCCGAACGGCCACGCCCGACGGAGTCGGACCTGGTCTTTCTGCTGGTGGACATCGACCACTTCAAGCAGGTCAACGACGACTGGGGCCACCCGGCCGGCGATGCGGTGCTGGTGCAGATGCGCGAGCGCCTGCGCCGCGCCTGCCGCGAATCGGACTATCTGGTGCGCTGGGGCGGTGAAGAGTTCCTGGTCGTGGCGCGCAGCGTCGATGCCGAGGCCGGCCCCCTGTTCGCCGAGCGCATCCGCGCCGCCGTGGCCCAGGAGCCGTTTGCCATCGCAGCCGACGCAACCCTGGCCCTGAGCTGCTCGGTCGGCTTCGCCGCCCTGCCCTTCATCCCCAGCCAGGCCGAGCGCCTGGACTGGCAACAGGTCGTCAGCCTGGCCGACCAGGCCCTCTACATGGCCAAGCGCGCCGGGCGCAACACCTGGGTGGGCTTGAGCGCCACCGCGGAATGCGCCGAGCTGGCGGAACTGGGCACCCTGCTCAGTGCCCCGCAGGCCTGCGTGAGCCGGGGCTTGCTGCGACAAAGCCGCCGGGAGCTGCCGCTGACTGCGGGTCATCCCGCTGCTGCGGCGGCGCCCAGCGGCCCACAATTCGCCGCTTCACTGCCCTGACCCTGCCAGCCTCTTGAACTTCCGATACGCCTTCTTCCCCATCTGGCGCCAGCAGACGGCGCTGACCACCGCCGGCGTCATGGCCGTGGCCGTGGGCCATGCCCTCATCACCGGCGAGCCCCTGCGCAAGCCCGACCTGCTGCTGAACCTGGCCATGGGCCTGCTGTGCGGGCTGATCGTCAGCATTCCGGTGGCCATCTGCCGCTTCTCCGTCAGCGCCGAGGGCCTGCGCACCTTCGACAGCTGGGGCCGCTGGCGCCAGATCGCCTGGACCGACATCGCCGCGGTGGAGCCGGCCCGCTACCTGCTGTGGCCGCATCTGCGTATGCAGGTGGACGGCCAATCCCGCTGGTTCTGGCTGCCGCTCAATCTCAAGAACATGGCCGAGCTGCGCACGGCCGTGATTGCGCAGGCCGGTGAACGCCACCCACTGGCGGTGGCCTTGCCGCAAGCGGCACAGACGGCGCGACGCGAAGGCTGAGCGAGGGCCTGAACTGCGGCCCCGGTTGCCGGCGAGACGAACGGCCATACGGCCGCCTTCTGACGGCTCTATAGTGTCCGCAGCCCAGGGCCGCTGCAGCGCCCTGTTTCGCCCTACCCCTTCCTCTCTGAACAGGAGTCGTCATGGCCAAGAAGCCCGTCGCCAAAACCGCTGCCAGCACCCACAGCAAGCCCGGCAGCATCAACATCGGCATCAGCGAGAAGGACCGCGCCGCCATTGCCGCCGGCCTGTCCAAGCTGCTGGCCGACACCTACACGCTCTACCTGACCACGCACAACTTCCACTGGAACGTGACAGGGCCGATGTTCAACACCCTGCACACCATGTTCATGGCACAGTACACCGAGCTGTGGAACGCGGTGGACCCGATCGCCGAGCGCATCCGCTCGCTGGGCCATGTGGCGCCGGGCTCTTATGCCCAGTTCGCCCAGCTCAGCAGCCTGCCTGACGCCCCGACCCAGCCGCCCAAGGCCCTGGACATGGTGCGCATCCTGGTGGAGGGCCATGAAGGCGTGGCCCGCACCGCCCGCAGCCTGTTCGCCGCCGTCGACAAAGCCAGCGACGAACCGAGCGCCGACCTCCTCACCCAACGCCTGACCGTGCATGAACAGACGGCCTGGATGCTCAGGAGTCTGTTGGAGGACTGAGCCGCTGGCACCAACGCCAGCCTCTCACGCCGCTTGGTTTGTTCCTGCGCATGAGAAGGGGTCCTACGGGACCCCTTTGTGCTGAACGGGCGATAGCCGGAGCCAACCTGTCGCTTACCCTGCTGCCACAGCGACAAGCCCCCCGATATATTCCTGGCCGGCCTTCACATCAAGGCCGGCTAGAAGAAGCGCATGTCGCGCTTCGGGAGGAAATGGCTTGAACTTCTCTACTTCATTGAATCTTCGCGGCTTCAGCCTGGCGGTGGCGGCCTCGGCAGTGGCCCTGCTCAGCGGTTGCGCCATCCAGGCACCGACCTACACCCCGTCGCTGGACAACTCGGCACTCGTCAAGAACGCGCCCAAGTCGGTCGCCGTGGGTGCCTTCACCGTGACCGCGAGCACGGTCGGCGCCACCTCCATCGGCCTGCGCGGCTCGAGCCTGGAATCGCCCGTGGGCAAAGACTACGCGGCCTACCTGGCCGAGGCGCTGCGCAAGGAGCTGGTCCTGGCCGGCAAGCTGGACGAGAAATCGAAGATCGAAATCTCGGGCGTGCTGCTCAAGAACGACATCTCGGCCGGCGGTTTCGCGACCGCCTCCGGCGAGATCGAAGCGCGCTTCATCGTCAAGAACGACGGCCAGCAACGCTACGACAAGGTCCAGCGCGCCTACATCGGCTGGGAGTCCTCGTTCGTGGGCGCCATCGCCATTCCAAAGGCGCAACAGCAGTACACGGCCATGGTTCAGAAGCTGCTGTCAGAGCTGTTCGCGGACGCAGAGTTTCAAAAAGCGATTCGCTGAGGCCAGGACCAGATCATGATGAATCAAGTCAAGACCTGGGCGGGTCGCCTGTTGTCCGTCGCGGTGGTGCTGATGGCCACGGGCTGTGCCCACCCCATCTC
>JAIXSD010000699.1 GCA_027484885.1 Rubrivivax sp. | reverse complement strand
GCCTGCAGCAGCGCCTGCTGCCACGCACGGCCGACACGCGCGATCTGGCCGAGCTGTTCGGCCTGCTCTTCCCCGAAGAGAGCGACGAGCAATGGCTGCTGGCCCTGGACGATCCCCTGCTGCAACGCCTGGCCGCGCTGCTGAACCCGGCCCTGCCGGCCGCGAGCGAGACCCGCGCCGCGCCCGACACCCAGCCGCAGTGGCGCGAAGCCATGCTGCGCGGCCTGACCGTGCTGGTCAGCAGCGTGCGCGCGGCCGGCCTCTCGGGCCCCTTGCGCAAGCGCATGAGCCCCGAGCTGCTGGCCGATCAACCGTTTGAACAGCTGGCCGGCGCCTGCGACCAGCTGATCCAGGCCCTGCGCAGCGGCGACGCGGCACGCAGCGGCCAGGCCCTGCAGCTGCTGCGTGCCCTGCTCGATGTCTGCCAGCGCGCTGCGGCCAGCGTGCCCGAGCATCTGGAGGCCTACGGCGTGTCGGTGGACATCGTCTTTGCCGTCGAGCAGATGCTGGCGCGCGTGCAGCGCATCGAGGCCTTGCTGGATTGCCTGGGCGCCGAGCAAAGCCCGCGCGAGCTGGCCCGGCTGCTGGCCGGCCTGGTGCGCGTGGGCCACGAGCGGCGCAGCATCCGCACCCTGTTCTCGCACCACTACTCGCTGCTGGCCCGCAAGGTGGCCGAGCGCAGCGCCGAGACCGGCGAGCACTACATCACCCGCAGCCGCGAGGACTACCGCCAGATGCTGCGCCACGCGGCCGGCGGCGGCGCCATCATTGCCGGCACCACCTTTGCCAAGTTCATGGTCATGGCGCTCGGCCTGACGGCCTTCTGGGCCGGCTTCTGGTCGGGCGTGAACTACGCGGCCAGCTTCGTCATCATCCACCTGCTGCACTGGACGGTGGCCACCAAGCAGCCGGCCATGACGGCGCCGGCCATGGCGGCCAAGCTGCAGCACATCCACACGCCGGAAGGACTGAGCAGCTTTGTCGATGAGGTGGCGCATCTGCTGCGCTCGCAGATCGCCGGCATCCTGGGCAATCTGGCCGTGGTGGCGCCGGTGGTGCTGGGCGTGCAGCTGCTCAGCGGCCTCTTGATGGGCGCACCCCTGGTGGGCGAGAAGAACGCGCACTACGTGCTGCATTCGCTCAGCCTGCTCGGCCCCTCGCCGCTGTTCGCGGCTTTCACCGGGGTGCTGCTGTTCGCCAGCAGCCTGGTCGCCGGCTGGGTGGAGAACTGGTTCGTGTTGCACCGCGTGGACGCGGCCATCTCCTGGAACCCCGGCTTGATCGCCCGCCTAGGCCAGGCGCGCGCGCAGCGTTGGGCGGCCTGGTGGCGCAGCAATGTCTCGGGCCTGGCCGCCAATATCTCGCTGGGCTTGATGCTGGGCCTGGTGCCGGCCCTGCTGTCCTTCATCGGCCTGCCCATCGAGGTGCGCCACGTGACCCTGTCCACCGGTCAGCTGGCCGCGGCCGTGGGTGCGCTGGGGTTTGAGGTGCTGCAGCAGCCGGCGTTCTGGTGGTGCGTGGCTGGCATTGCGCTGACCGGTGTGCTGAACCTGGGCGTCAGCTTCTACCTGGCCCTGCGAGTGGCGCTGCGCTCACGTGGCATTCAGCTGGCCGACCAGGCCTTGCTGCGCCGCTCGATCTGGCAGCGCCTGCGCGAGCAGCCGCGCAGCTTCTTCCTGCCGCCCAAGGACTGAACAGCGACGACTTATTTTTCCTGCTCGTCCTGCTCCGGCAGGCGACGCTCGCCGCCCTTGCGACCGGAAAACATGGTCCACCAGATGATGAACACGAACAGCGCCAAGGCCCCCAAGGCCTCCAGCAAGATCAATCCCATGGCGTCGGCCTCGAATGCGTGGTGTGAACGGCTGCGGCAGGGCGCAGCCGCCGCGATTCTAGGGCTGCTGGCGGCCTGCGCCAGCACGCCGCTGCCGCCGGCCGCGCCGCCCTCACCCGGCAGCAAACCCATCATCGCCAGTGACAGCAGCAGCGCAAGCAGTGCCAGCAGCCCCGAGCGCGCGCGCCTGGTGCTGCAGCGCGAACGCTCGCGCTGGGTGGCGGTGGACTGGAGCGAGCTGCCTGGCTGGGGCGAAGACCGCGCGGCCGAGCTCTGGCCGGCGCTGCTGCAAGGCTGTGCGCGGCCCGCGGCTGGCTGGGCCGAGCTCTGCGCCCGCGCCGCCCTGGCCTCGCCGGGCGACGACCACGAGGTCACGCTCTGGCTGATGCAGCACTTGCAAGCCTTTCGCGTCGAATCGCCCGAGGGCGAGACGCAAGGCCTGCTGACCGGCTACTTTGAACCCATGCTGGACGCCACGCGCAAGCCACTGGGCAGCTACCAGGTGCCCGTGCATGCCGCGCCGCCCGATCTGCAGCAGCGCCGCCCCTACTTCAGCCGCCAGCAGCTGGAAGGCGAGCAGCGCCAGCGCCTGCGCGGCCTGGAGCTGGCCTATCTGGACGACCCGCTGGACCTGCTGGTCCTGCAGATCCAGGGCTCGGGCCGGCTGCGGGTGAAGAGCCACCCCAACGACGAGAACGGCAGCTGGGTGCGCCTGGCCTTTGCCGGCCACAACGACCACCCGTATCAATCGATCGGCAAGCTCTTGATCGAGCGCGGCGAGCTGCGCCCCGGCGAGGCGTCCTGGCCCGGCATCCGCGAATGGCTGCAGCGCAACCCACAAAAAGCGCGCGAGGTCTTGTGGAGCAACCCGCGCTATGTCTTCTTCCGCGAAGAGCCACTGGCCGACCCCAACGTCGGCCCGCGCGGCGCCCAGGGCGTGCCGCTGACACCCGGCCGCTCGGTCGCGGTGGACCGCGGCAGCATCCCCTACGGCACCGCCCTCTGGCTGGAGGCCGGCGACCCGCTGCAAAGCGGCAACTCACCGCTGCGCCGCCTGGTCATGGCCCAGGACACCGGCAGCGCCATCACCGGCGCCGTGCGCGCCGACTTCTTCTGGGGCTGGGGCCGGGAGGCCGAAACCCAGGCCGGGCGCATGAAGCAGCCACTGCGCCTGTGGGCGCTGTGGCCGCGCAAGAGCCTGGGCGCGGGCGGGCAGGTGCTGGGCACACGCCCCTGAGCTCAGCTCGGGAGCGACTGGTCAGCGACGCTCAATCGCTGATCTGCACGCCCTTCCAAAAGGCATAACGCCCACGAATGGCGGCAGCCGATTCGCTCGGCTCGGCGTAGAACCAGACCGCATCGGGATTGAACTCGCCGTTGACGAACAGGCTCAGATACTGGGCCTGGCCTTTGTCGCTGCTGCTGC